>PWHA01000122.1 GCA_003554685.1 Halanaerobiaceae bacterium | reverse complement strand
ATTTTTCGGGGAGGGGTGCCCGAGTCTGGCTAAAGGGAGCAGACTGTAAATCTGCCGGCGATGCCTACAAAGGTTCAAATCCTTTCCCCTCCACCATTTTTATTTAAGATTACTTCCCCGAAAAACATGCCCGAAAAACATGGGCGGGAATAGCTCAGCGGTAGAGCGTCACGTTGCCAACGTGAATGTCGCGGGTTCAAATCCCGTTTCCCGCTCCATATTATTTCCCGAAATTCACCCCGAGATTTTCGGGGTTTTTTTATTTGGATCTGATTTATTTCAATATTTTTCCGTAAATATTGAAATTCTCTGTTTTCCTTTAAATACAGAAGTCCTCTATTTTCCCCGTAAATACAGAAATTCCCCCCAAACCCTAATTCAGCAAAAAAATATTCCAGATGCACTACTTGCCCCTTCCTGGACCAGAAATTTCCGGTTATTATTGAGATAGCACTGTCTTCCTGGTAGAGAATTACATCTATAATTCCATCCAGGTAAAGAAAAATCAAAAAAGAAGGAGCTGAAACATCATGGAAGATTTTTTAATGCTGGATAACCTAAAGAAAGAACTGATGTTGGATGATATTTTTTCCAAAATACCTGGTAAATATAATATTCCTGTCAAACTGCCCCCGGGCTTCCAGGGAAAAAGCGGCCCTACTGCTCTAGCCATGATTTCCAGCTCCCTTCAAAAAATATTGAAAAAATTCACACTAATAAATTTCTCAAACTATATCATGAAAGATCAGCCGGGGCAATAGCCAAGGTAGTGCATCAAGAAAAATATTTCTTATTTAAGCAGGTATTATAAAATTTAACTATAAATACATAGTAAACCCCATGCACCCTCGGCGCTCTACAATAGATGAAAATATTACAGTGGTTTTCAAGATAAACAGGCAGTTAAGCCGGACAGCAAAAAATGTTCGCAGATAAAAAACAACCAGAAATATTAACAGTCAGCAGCTCAGCAAACACACTGTAAAAATTCGCAGAAAGATTGGCCTGCAGAAAAATAATCCTGAAAATATTATTCGGGGAGGGGATCAAGATGGATTTTCTGAAAAAAATCTTAGGTTTGGGCAGAAGTTATGGAGGGCTGATTGCTCACCTGAACCTGATTGATTTCTGGTCAGATCTGACTGAAGAGGAGAGGGAGAAAATCCGGGGGTATCATAAAGCAGGTTTTGACCGGCCTGATATTGATATTGATGATCCCGAATTTACCTCCGAACATCCTGATTTTACCAGCGATTACATGAAAGAGATTTCCCGCTCAGCCAGTAAATTTCTTTACAGTATGGCGGACTGGGCAATTTCCAGCAAGGAATATGATTTAGCTGAGAAGATACTTAATAAGTCCCTGGAAAAAAGCAGTAATCCCGTTGACCTTCATTATACCTATGATGTTCTAATCAAGCTTTACTATCAGCTCAGAGATCGCCAGGGCTATTTAGAGAAATGCATCGAAATCTGCCGCTATGATATTGACCTCTATGAAAATTTGCTCAGGGAGAAGGAAGAGTTCCAGGGTGAAGGTACTATAATACCGGCATTTCGACGGCTGGCCATAATCTATGAAAAGCAGGAGAAATATCAAAAAGCTCTGGAGATAGCTAGGAAAGCCAGCAGCTACGGTCTCTCTGACACCACCAAAACCGGTTTTGCCGGGAGGATTGAAAGGCTTGAAAAGAAAATATAGTTAATATAAAACTTTCGATCTGAACAGCCCTGAAAAGCAGATCCGGCAGGGAAACCCGGTTGAACTCACACATTTGACTAATCTGCCTTCATGGCATAAAATTAGTGTGTAGTATTAAGCAGTATTTAGTAGTATTTACAGCGCAGGGCTTCCAGCCTGGTATTTTCAGCGCAGTGTTTATCAGTATTTCCAGTGCAGTGCTGCCAGCCTGATATTTCCAACGCAATATACAGCCAGCAGGAAAAAGGGTGATATCCTTTGCAAATTAAACATAAATACCTTATAGTAATTCTCTGCACTCTCGCGGCAGTCATAATTTCTTTCATTATAGCATTGGTTCACAGCAGCACCGATATTCCGCTGAGAACAGTAATCCAGGCCCTTTTTTCTGCCGAGGGTGATCTGGCCCGCTACGCCATCATCATCCGCCGGATCCGCCTGCCCCGGATAGCCCTGAGTTTCCTGGTCGGCTCCGGTCTGGCGCTGGCCGGTGTTGTCTTCCAGGGAGTAATCCGCAACCCCATGGTCGACCCCTATATCGTGGGCATCTCAGCCGGAGCCGGTACCGCGGTCACCTTTGCCATAGTTTACAATTTAAGTTTTTCCTTTTTTTATTTCAGCACCATTCCCCTCTTTGCCTTTGTGGGAGCCCTGCTGACGGTGATGCTGGTCTATAATCTGGCCCGAGTCGGCAGCAAAATCCCGGTTATGACCTTTCTGCTGGCCGGGGTGGCCACCGCCTTTATGCTGGATGCCGTCAGGTCCTTTGTGATGGTGCTCGGCACCCAGGATCTTCAGCGGGTCGTCTTCTGGCTGATGGGCAGCCTCTCCGGCACCAGCTGGTCTGACATCACCATGATCCTGCCCTATTATCTTCTGGGTCTGCTGCCCATTATCTTTTTTGCCAACGATTTAAATTTAATCCTGATGGGAGAGGAAAGCGCTCATCATCTGGGCCTTAATGTCGAAAAGGTAAAGAAGCTTCTCATCGCCGGGGCCACTCTGGTAACAGCCGCTGTGGTGGCTGTCAGCGGCAGCATCGGATTTATCGGTCTGGTAGTTCCTCATATCGCCCGGCTTTTGATCGGCCCCGATCACCGCAAACTGCTGCCTCTGGCTGCAGTTCTGGGCGGAGTTTTTTTAATGCTCTCCGATATGCTGGCCCGTTCTCTGCTGCCGCCCATGGAAATACCGGTCGGTATTATTACCGCCCTGGTCGGTGGACCATACTTTATTTATCTGCTCCGCCGGCGCAAATCTGAAAGCTGGTGATTAAGATGTTAGAGATTGATAAACTGAAATTCAGCTATGATGATAAAAATACCATTATTGATGAAATTAATTTGGCCATAAACCAGCAGGAATTTACCGCCATCATCGGTCCCAATGGCTCGGGGAAGTCCACCCTGCTGAAAAATATTAGCAATCTCTTCACTCCTGACAGCGGAGCGATTTATCTCGACAGCAAAAATCTGAATCGGATTCCACCCCGGGAATTGGCTCAAAAGATGTCGGTGGTACCGCAGGACACAAATATCAGTTTTAATTTCACGGTCTATGACATTGTCATGATGGGGCGCCATCCCTACCAGGGCCGCTGGGGCCGGGTTCAGGACCGGGACCGGGAGAAGGTAGAGGAAGCCCTGGCGCTGACTGATACCCGTCAGTTTCGGGATCGGGACCTCAACAGTTTGAGCGGAGGTGAGCGTCAGCGGGTGATCATTGCCCGGGCCCTGGCCCAGGATCCGGAAATCCTGCTGCTGGATGAACCAACCTCCAGCCTCGATATCAATTATCAGCGGGAAATCTTCGATCTGCTGTCCTATCTCAATCAGGAGAAAAATCTCACCATTTTGGTTGTTTCTCATGACCTCAATCTTTCCAGCCAGTACTGCAGCCGGCTGATCCTGATTGACAGGGGCCGAATCTTTGCTGGTGGCAGCCCCGAGGAGGTCCTCACCGAAGAAAATATCGGTCAGGTCTATCAGACCGAGGTCAAGGTCCGCCAGAACTATTTAACCGGCCGACCCTATGTGGTGCTGATGCCCGGCCGCGCGGAATGTGTTCCGGCCAGGCTTCAGCAGGATTTCAAGATTCATCTAATCAGCGGTGGCGGTACCGGCCAGGAACTTCTCCAGCAATTTTATGAAAGAAATTATCATATCAGCTGCGGTGTCTTAAATCAGGGCGACAGCGACTGGGAGCTGGCCCGCCGCCTGGGCTGTGAGATTGTCGATATTGCCCCCTTTTCCTATATTGAGGAATCCGACCTGCAGAGAAACCGGGAAAAGATAGAACAGGCTGATCTGGTGGTGGTTTCGGAACTGCCCTTCGGTCACGGCAATCTGAAAAATTTGGAACAGCTTAGCGGTTTTTCAGACAAACAGATATTTTTGTTGCAGGAGAGAAACATAGCGGAACGGGATTATACCGGTGGTCAGGCAGAAAAACTCTGGCAGCAGCAGCTCGACCTCCATGGAACCAGAGTATTTACCGGGCAGCAGCAGATGATGGAACAGATTGACGAAATGGCAGACCGGGCCGGTGACTGCAGCTAGACTAAAGGCAGACAGTTAAAATAAAATGAACTTCATAATGATGGTTGACTAATACTAGATGATGATTGATTAATACTAAACTCTAATCAAATCCATCCGTTTTTCAAATGCAGCATTTGCGAATAATCCCCGGTTTTGATATAATTATCAGGACTGCCAAATCTTTAATTTTTGCTAAATTATTAATAATACGCTGCACCTTGAGGGTGGAAATATGGTAAAGTCTGCCAGACTGGATCGGGAATATTTTGTGGTGCTGCTTCCCGAAGGCAAGCTCAAAACTGAAATTAGCATACTGCAGCAGCGGCTGGCTGATTATTATGATCTCTATCAGGATGAGGAACTGCCGGAATTACACATTACCCTGGATCGGATCAGCAAGGTTAAACTGCTGCAGGCCGGCGATATAATTACTGAAGTGGTTAATAATTTCTCCGGGAAGATTAAACTGGAACTGGAAGATCTTACCTGCCTGCACCAGATGAATGATAAATTTCTGGTTTTAAAGCTCAAAGATACTCAGAGCCTGGAGGAATTTGCCCGGGCACTTCATGCCAGGCTGGGAGCAGAGGGCATCTCCACCCTGGAAGACTACTCCAGCTGGGATTACCATATTACCCTGGTAAACAATAAATTTGTCGAGAACCCCATCCCCGATCTTGACTTTAGTAAGCTCTGTGATTTTGTTGAAGGAAAATCCCGGAGTACCGTCGGCCGGGCCGGCCGGATTGAAATATGGAAACCTACTCTGGAAACTGATAAAAAGGTGGTTTATTCCCGGGACTTAACCTGATAGATATTATCTGACCGGTTTGTTTTCTGTTTCTATTTGATTCTAAACTTTTACTATCTTTAATTTTATTTGTTTCTAAAGCTTATCTGAATCTATAGTTTATAGCTTAAAAAGCTTAACTATTATATAATTATAATTACAAAACCTTATTTTATATAATTTATACCCTGCTTTTATAATAGCTTTTATAATACCTTACCTTTAAAAACTGGCTAACTTTTATAATATCTCCCCTTAAAAACTGACGAAAGAGTAAAACTGGCTAAACCAACCTCTAATAATTATGATAAGAGTAATAATAAGGACCATTACCGGCATACCAGCAGGAGAGAGGGTGAGCAGAAAATGGCAATTAAAGCGATTATCTTTGATCTCGATGGTGTTATTACCGACACTGCCGAGTTTCATTACCAGAGCTGGCAGCAGATGGCAGATGAGGAGAGTCTGGACTTTTCCCGGGAAAAGAATGAGCAGCTCCGGGGAGTTTCCCGCCGCAGGTCGCTGGAAATAATTCTTGATGGTAAGGAACTACCCGAAAAGGAAATGCAGCGGCTGATGGACAAAAAGAACGGCTATTATCAGGAAAAACTTAAGCAGATGACTCCCGATGATATGCTCCCCGGAGCCCGGGAACTGGTGGATGAAACCCGCGATAGGGGCCTGAAAACAGCCATCGCTTCAGCCAGCCGGAATGCTAAAACTGTAATTGAAGCTCTGAAAATTGGTCATCTCTTTGACACCATTTCTGATGGCCACAGTGTGGAAAATCCCAAGCCAGCACCGGATCTTTTCCTGCACACTGCCGAAAAATTAAACCTGAATCCCGAAGAATGTGCAGTGCTGGAGGATGCTGAGGCCGGCATTGATGCCGCCCTGGCAGCTGGAATGACCGCGGTGGGCATCGGCCCCGAAGAGAGGGTCGGCCACGGCCATCTTCGTTTTTCCAACACAGCCGAAGTTGAACTGGACAGAATACTTGAGGAGGAATAGCAGATGGCTCAGACCAATCAAAAAAGCAAGCAGCTGGCAGATGCCGAAGAAATTCGGAGGACTTTGACCAGAATTGCCCATGAAATCGTTGAAAAGAATCAGGGTGCTGAGAATTTGGCCTTGATTGGCATCAGAACCCGGGGGGTTCCCCTGGCCAGCCGCCTGGCTGAAAAAATCGGGGAAATTGAAAGCCGGGAAGTTGAGACCGGAATCCTGGATATTACTCTTTACCGGGATGATCTTTCCCAGATTGCCAGCCAGCCCATAGTTCACCAGACCAAGATTCCCTTTGATATCAATGACCGTCGGATTGTGCTGGTCGATGATGTTATCTATACCGGCCGAACTGTACGAGCAGCCCTCGATGCCCTGATGGATCTGGGCCGGCCCGCAGTCATCCAGCTGGCTGTTCTGGTGGACCGTGGCCACCGGGAACTGCCTATCAGACCGGATTTTGTTGGTAAAAACATTCCCACCTCTAGGCAGGAACAGATCATTGTCAGTTTACAGGAAACTGATGACCGAGAGGAAATTATACTGACAACACTTGAATAAGCATTCTACCTGTACTGAGATGACATCAGGGAAATGAGACCAGAAAAAATAGATAAAAATTTAGTTTTTTAGCAGGAATTTTTTTCCCGGCCTCGAAATAGTATTAATAAGTAGCAGAGATTAATACTATTTTTTTGCGAAATATTGCAAGCGCTTGCGCAGGAGGGTTTAGAGTGGCGGTAACTCTCAAAGATCTGGCCCGGATGGCCGGAGTGGCAGAGTCTACGGTATCGAGAGCCTTAAATAATAAGCCCGGGGTCAGTGAAGAGACCCGGGAAGAAATTCTCAAACTGGCAGCAGAGTATAATTATCAGCCCAACCGTCTGGCTCAGGGGCTGGCTAAAAAGAAAACCAGCATTATTGCCCTGCTGCTGCCTGATTTGAAGAATCTATCCTATCCCGATTTAATAGCTGCCGTAGAAGAGGTTGCCAATGATTCCGGCTATCAGGTTGTTCTCTGCAATACTGCCGGCAGCCCGGAAAAAACCGCCGCCTATCTTGACCTGCTGCAGCGCAATCAGTTTGACGGGGTGATTATTGTTGATGGCACCCCCACAGGAGGCAAATTTCTTCAGCTAGCCCTGGAAAATAAAAATAACATGGTGCTGATCAACATGCTGCTGGAGGAACTGCTGCTGCCCTCACATCTGACTGACTACCGTCAGGAAGGTGTTCTTGCTGCTGAGTTTCTGCTGAATTCAGCAGATTCCCAACAGGCTGCTATGATCCTGGGAGACGGGCAGGAATACCGGGAATCCGAAAGAAGGGAGGGATTTATGGAAGCAAGCCGCCGGCTTACAGGCAGTGGAGGAGAGGTCTTTAGCGGCGTGGAAAGCAGGGAGGATGGTTATCAGGTTTTTTTTCAGATTGTTGAGAGAATGGAGCCCCCGCTATCCTTTTATATCACCGAAAATCTGGCAGCTCTGGGTCTGCTGGAAGCTATCAAGACCGGGGGATATCTGGTTCCCGAGGATTTTCAGCTGATCGGGACCGGCAGTAATTTTATTGCCGGGATAGCCAGTCCGCAGCTTACTGTGGTTGATGAGCCCCTGACAGAAATGGCTGGAAATGCCGCTAGCAATCTGCTGCAGATGCTCTCTGAAGAAAAAGTAGAGCCTGAGATCAGGGTCTATCAGCCCGAAATCATTACCGGAGAAACAACTCTTTAGTTTTAGCGATATTTGCGGTATTATTTATAATTATTAGCTTTTAATGTCATATTTAATGACCTGATTTTATTAACTTCCAGGTACGGTTTTAAGTCCGATATAAGTTTATTAACTTTCATGTTCAGTTTCAAGACAGATTCAGGATTACAAGCTCTAAGGTTCAGAAGTTCAGCTTCCAGGAGTATTTTTATTATTGATTTTACAAGTTCTGAATTTTTGCGGCTCTGCTCAGGAGTGTTACAGAAAAAACATAAAATCCTGTCTTACAGGAAATTATTCAAGAATATATTACAAATCTACAGGAGGTTTAATTAATGGCTAAGGTAACTCTCAACAATATCACCAAAAGATTTGATGATGTAGTGGCGGTTAAGGATGCAGATCTCGAAGTTATTGATAAGGAATTTCTGGTGCTGGTTGGCCCTTCCGGGTGTGGTAAATCTACCACTTTAAGGATGGTTGCCGGACTGGAAGAGATTACTGAAGGCACTATTGAAATTGGCGATCAGGTTGTCAACGATGTCCCGCCCAAGGACAGGGATATCGCCATGGTATTTCAGAACTATGCTCTCTATCCCCACATGAATGTTTATGACAACATGGCCTTCGGACTCAAACTTCGCAAGTTTCCCAAGGATGAAATCAATCGCCGGGTCCAGGAGGCTGCTGATATCCTGGGTATTGAAAATCTGCTGGAAAGGAAGCCCAAGCAGCTTTCAGGTGGTCAGCGTCAGCGGGTTGCCCTGGGTAGAGCTATCGTCCGGGAGCCCAAGGTATTCCTCATGGATGAGCCCCTTTCCAACCTGGATGCTAAGCTCCGGGTGCAGATGAGAGCTGAACTTTCCAAACTGCATGACAGACTGCAGACCACCGTTATTTATGTTACCCACGACCAGACCGAAGCCATGACGATGGGTGACCGCATTGTCGTTCTCAATCATGGCTATATTCAGCAGGTCGATGATCCCCTCTCCCTTTATAACTATCCGGTAAACATGTTTGTTGCCGGCTTTATCGGCAGCCCGGCCATGAACTTTCTTGATGCCAAAATGATTCAGGAGGGCGACGGTCTTTATCTGGAAGGCAACGGAGCTTTTAAATTAAAGATTTCCGATGAAATGATTGAAGAGTATCCTGCCATCGAGGATTATGCCGGCAAAGATATTGTACTGGGGATCAGACCGGAGGATTTCTCTGATACCAGTTTGAAACAGGACTATGAAGTCACCGAAGCCAACACCTTTGATGCCGAGGTTGAGGTTGTCGAGCCCATGGGCTCCGAGATATATCTCTATCTTGCCACCGGCGAGCATAACATGATAGCCCGGGTGGAAGCCGAAAGTATCGCTGAAGTTGGCGATACAATCAGGCTCGGAGTTGACCAGTCCAAGATCCGTCTCTTCGATGCCGAAACCGAAGAAGCCCTGATAACTAAAAAGGAATAACTGCTTTTAGCCTTTCAGTCCCCTATTTTCAAGGATAACACCCGTTATCCGTAAAGTTTTAAGCAGGAAGGCAAATTTCCAGATGGTTTATCAAGATAATTAACAGAAATATCAAGAGGTTTCCCTCTCACTGCCGGGGAGACCTCTTTTTTCCTTTCAGGAAGGAAAAAGTCTTGATATCCCGAAATTATAATGCAGGGCAGAAAAATTTTGCTTCCTGAGGAGGTGGGCTTGAGTTATGGAAGATTCTCTAAAAAAATTGCTACTTTACCGGGTTCTGCCGGTCTTTTTAGCTGCTGTGCTAATTATCATGGGTGTTCAGCTGGTCAGCAATTATCTCGAAATCCGCAGCCTGGAATCGGAAATTGCCGAAAAACAGGAAGAGATCAGGGAAGCGAAAAGGCGCCAGCAGGAATTACAGCAGGAACTGGAACGTCTGGATGACCCGGAATATCTGGAAAAACTGGCCCGCCAGCGCCTGGGTCTGGTAAGACCGGGAGAAGAACTGATTATCCCCTACGAGGTTGAACCTGAAGAAGAGTGACAGCCCTGAAAGTTTAAGCCAGCTGTTTTATATACCACACAGGAAGGATGTTTGCCGTTGAGTTATGATGTTTCTCAGAAATCGCTGCAGCTGATAGCCGGAGAAATGAAGCTTAAGGAAGAACAGGTTACCACCGTAATTGAGCTCTTAAATTCCGGGAATACCATTCCCTTTTTAGCCCGTTATCGCAAGGAAAAAACCGGCGGCCTGGATGAAAATGAGCTCAGGGATCTGGAAGAGAAATTGGATTATATCAATAAGCTGGAGCAGAAGAAGGCCGAGGTTAAAAACAAAATTGAGGAGCAGGAAAAGCTTACCCCGGAACTGGCAGAAAAGATAGACAAGGCCGGGACCCTTCAGGAAGTTGAAGATATCTATTATCCCTACAAGCCCCGCCGTCAGACCCGGGCCGATAAGGCTGCTGCCCGGGGACTTAAACCCCTGGCTGAAATTATCTGGGCCCAGGAAATTACTCCGGAGGACTTGGCTGCCAGAGCTGAAGATTTTGTAGATCCCGAAAAGGAGATTACCTCTGCTGAGGATGCCCTGCAGGGAGCCCGGGATATTCTTGCCGACCGGATTGCCGCTGACCCCGATCTCAAGGCTCTTTCCCGCCAGCGTTACTGGCAGCAGGCCAGCATAGCCAGCAGCGTTAAGGATGCCGGCAGTGATGAAAAGGGTGTCTACGAGCAGTATTACGACTTTTCCCAGCCCCTTAAAAAGATTCCTGCCTTCCGCATACTGGCCATCAACCGGGGAGAAGAGGAAGAAATTCTCTCGGTTAAGATTGAACCCCCGGAGGAGAGTATTATCAGTCGCCTTGCCCGGGAAGTTATCAAACAAAATTCTCCCCTTGAACAGGAAATGCTGGAAATCATCAGAGATGCCTTCAACCGCCTCCAGGGACCGGCCCTGGAGAGAGAGGCCCGCTCTGAACTGACCGAAAGGGCCGAAGAACATGCCCGGGAGGTCTTTGCTGATAACCTGAAAGCCCTACTGCTGCAGCCCCCGCTGACCGATAAAACAATTATGGGCATTGACCCTGCCTACCGGACCGGCTGCAAGATAACAGTAATCGATACCGAGGGCAATGTGATGACAACGACAGAGATATTTCCCCATGAGCCTCGGAAAAAGTGGGAGCAGTCCAAAGAAAAGATTTTAGCTTTACTGGAGGAGCACAGTGTGGATGTAATTGCTTCCGGTAATGGCACCGCTTCTCAGGAAACAGAGGAACTATTAAGCGAGCTTAATCAGGAAAGCCGGCAGGAAATACCCTATACCATTGTCGATGAGGCTGGAGCATCAGTTTATTCAGCTTCCAGGCTGGCCGGCCGAGAACTGCCCGATCTCGATGTCAGCCTCCGGGGAGCGGTATCGATTGCCCGCCGTCTCCAGGATCCTCTGGCCGAGCTGGTTAAAATCGACCCCCGCTCGGTAGGAGTGGGGCTATATCAGCATGATATTGACAGCGCTGCCCTGCTGGAAGAGCTGGAAGTGGTGGTTGAATCGGTGGTGAACCGGGTAGGAGTTAACTTAAACACCGCCTCTCCCGCGCTCCTTTCCTATGTTGCCGGGATTAATTCCAGCCAGAGCGAGAAAATCTGCGATCATCGAGAAAAGCAGGGAGCCTATACCAGCCGCAGTCAGCTGCTGGAAGTTAAGGGAATTGGCCCCTCCACCTTTGAGCAGGCTGCCGGCTTTTTGAGGCTCTTCAGCCCAGAAGACCCCCTGGCCCGCACTCCCATTCATCCCGAATCCTATGAATCGGCCGAGAAACTTTTGTCCCGGATTGATTTCACTCCTGAGGATTTGACTGCCACCAGAGCCAGCCAGGAGATAAAGGCTAGACTTGCAGAAAAACTTGATCACCTGCTCTCTGAACTAAAAAAATTGTCCCGGGAATTGAATACCGGCATCCCGACTCTGAGGGATATCATTGCTGCCCTGAAATCTCCGGGCCGTGACCCCCGGGAAGAGGTGCCAGGCCCGGCTTTTCGCACCGGAATCCTGAACCTGGAGGACCTGGAAGAGGGTCAGATTATGCAGGGCACGGTCCGCAATGTTGTCGACTTTGGAGCCTTTGTCGATATCGGGCTTAAGGTTGATGGCCTGATTCACATCTCGGAGATGGCCGACCATTATGTCGATGACCCTAACCAGCTGCTTAAACCCGGTGATATTGTTCGGGTCAAAATTCTGGAGGTCGATGAAAGAAGAGAAAGGATATCCTTGAGCCGCCGGGCAGTCAGGAGTTAAAAGCTGCTTAATGTTATTAGGCATGAAGTTAGGGTAAGAGTCAATGTATTTAATTATTTATAAAACATATAATGGAAAATTCTCGGATTTTCTCCCCCTTTTAAAAGGGGGAGGCCCCCAAACCCAGGAAAAACCGTGCAATAAACCTTGCAAAGAAACAGCAAAAAATATTTTAGGCAAAAAATTGATTTTTATTCAGGAGTATGCTACAATATAAATCCACCATTTGATTTACTTTAGTACATTTGATTTGTTTTAGCAATTACCGGCACAGATTTTTCTGTGCTTTTTTATTTTCCCGCTTTAATTCCCGCTTTATTTTTTACTGCCGTCATATTTAAGGTAATTTCAGGAGGTGAAATCCTGTGGAAGAATATATCAACTACCGGGGCGTATTTTTAAAAAAAGAAAAAGAAAAAGAACAAGAAAATACCGAGGAAGCAGTTGAGAAATTTTTCTTTTACAGATATAATGCCGGATCTTTCCAGGATCCCCCCATTATCTTTCATGATAATATTGAGTACGAAAGATATGAGGATTCCTGGCTTATTGATCTGATTGAAAAAAACAGCTTAAAATGACTGACAATCCCGACTTAAACCTTATTAATAAACCTTGCAAAGAAACCAGCCAGTAATAGGGCCATAAATATTTGACAGACCACGAATGTTAGGTTATAATTGTATTAATATTATTATTAAGGAGGATATTTAACGTATGTCGATTGAGGTTGGAGAAACTGTAGAAGGAAAAGTGACTGGAATAACTAATTTTGGAGCCTTTGTT
>PWHA01000266.1 GCA_003554685.1 Halanaerobiaceae bacterium | reverse complement strand
TTACGAGAGTGTGGAGTTTCTTGAGAAAAATGGCTGGAATTGAGATGGGGAGGGCGGGTTTATGGGTGGGGTGGTTGGTGGGGTGGTCAAAATTGCTGGCAATAAATCGGTCATTTTAGCTGGAAATCGGGCTGCAGCAGGTTACCGGGGGATAAAACGGGCTCTCAGAGCGTTTTTGTGGGTAGTTATAGGTGGGTGGGGGATGATTTTGCGATATATGGAGGGTTTTGGGGGTGGTTTGTGGTGTAAGGGCTGTTTTTTGCAGGTGAGAGGGTGAAATAAGGTTGCTGCAGGAAAAGTTAAAGAAGAAAGTTGAGGTTTTTCTAGCTCAGATTTATGATATTTGAGGGAATTATCTGAAATATTTTTGTGTTTATGGCAGGAAAATAATGTATAGCGGTTAATTGTATAAGTAGATAGTGAAAATTTACTGGGGGGATTAATATTGATGAGAAAAACTAAGATTTTAGTTGGTGCATTATTAATTTTAACAATGGCAATGATGATCGGCGGCTGTGATATAGGGGCATCAAATGGAGTTTATGAGTATACCATTGATTCAGCTATAACCTATATTGAAGAGGGTGGCCTTGAAATTCATGCTGTTGATCCTGTTTTTTATGAAATGATAGGAGCGGAAGATGGAGCCAAGGTGGATGTAGGGCCTGAAGAAATTAGAGTTGAGCTTTATATTGATGGTGGAAATATTAATGAATCCTTCTTTAGAGAGCCCGGGGACGGAAGTAAAGCTTTTAATGTTTCCAATTTATATGTTTATATTCACAGTGATGATGAGGGTTTTTATAATGAGTTGAAGGGTATTTTTAAAGAATAATTTTTAACAAAAGATAAGGGGTTAAAATAAGGAGGGGGAAACAGTGAAAGGTAAAAAAATTTCTATGGTTTTCATATTAATTATGATCATGATTTTAATTGCAGGGTGCTATGAGGCAAGCCTGGAATTAGATTTTGACGAGGAAGGCAGCATGAAAATTGAATCTGAAATAATAGGTGGAACTTATGCAACCAGAGATGATATGAATAAAGCTTTCTGGCAACTTAAAATTATTTTTCCTGAACTGGATTTAAACTATTATACAAGAAGAGAGGGTAAAAATTTTAGATTTATAAGGCATGATCCAATCTCTCACCAGGAAATTAATATAATTGAATGGCAGGAAGAAGACGGGACCTATACATTTGAAATGGAAATACCAGCTATATATGGAGAAGAGGAGGACTCTGATGACTTGTTTTTAGATATTGTAGTTATTATGCCAGCTGACATTGACATGGCCAATACTACAAATGTAGAAGATAATCGTGCCCGCTGGTCCATAAGAGAAAGAGACCTGCATAAAAATATTACTCTTAGGGCATTTACTGAGTGATGCAACTTTCAGGCTTGATTTTTTGATGTATTTTCGGAATGTTTTTACACTAAAAATCCCTGTAATATCAGGGTTTGACGCATGGTAAGGCTAATATTATTGACAATACGTGGTCACTTTAGAAGGTAAAAGTATGGAAACAGAGGAACATTTTCTGAGAATGAACAAGCTGGCCACAAAAATAGGAAATAAGATAGGGCTAAACAATGAACAAATAAATAATCTGACTCTGGTTTCACCCCTGCATGCTATAGGCAAGGTCACAATTTCTCAAGATATTCTAACCAGCCCGGAAAAGTTAACAGCAGAGGAATGGGAAATTATAAAAGAACATCCGGAAAAGGGCTACAATATTGCCTTAGCTACAGAAGATTTTGCTTCGGTGGCCAGAGTAATTCTTCATCACCACGAACGCTGGGATGGGCAAGGCTATCCTGAAGGTCTAAAAGGGGATGATATTCCGTTATTATCCCGAATAATTTGGCAGGATTTATGGTAACGCAACTAGCAGAGATAGCAACCTAAAGTGTTGTGAAGGCTTAAGTGAAGAGTTGTATGCCTAAACAGGGGGTATGTGTGGTTCTGTGGAGGGGTTGATGCCGTGAGGTTCTGAGGCTCCGATTACTCGACAAAAGGTTTAAGAATTGTTCTTGTTACAACATATAGCAAGTTGAAGATCAATTAAATCTAACATATAGTATGATTTTGGTTATTAATTGTAAAATAGACCTTTTTGTGGTATATTTATAAATGCGGCATAACTTATAAATAAACACAATAATTAATTTCATAATATGTAAAAATATTCTGACACAAAAAAATAGCAATTAAGAATACGAATAGCACAAGAATTCGCAGTAGCAATTCTCTTTTTCAATTTTGGGATCTGTACGGAAACTATATATTATCAGTGTGATGATGCATTCTCGCTGGGCATTTAATACCTTACGGGAGTAGCAGTTCAGGAAAATAGGGAGGCTTAAGAAAATGTTGAAAAATTCTCTCACCATATTAACTGTTTATGGAATACCCATCAAGCTTCACATTAGTTTCCTGCTGATATTGCCTTTTTTTGCCTACATTATAGGGACAAATATCGCAGAGATAGCTCTGATGGCTGGCCTCCAGCCAGAACTTATATCCTTTAATCCTTATTTGTTGGGGTTGATACTGGCAATATTGCTCTTTGTCAGTGTGGTTTTACATGAACTTTCTCATTCCTATATAGCTGTAAAACAGGGGCTAAAAATTAAAGATATTACACTTATGCTGCTGGGCGGTATAGCCCAGATAGAAGATGAATCAGGTGTACCCAGAGATGAAGTGTTAATGGCCTTTGCCGGCCCGTTTTTAAGTCTGGTCCTGGGAATAATATTGCTGGGGATAATCAGGCCCGCTACTGTTAATCTGGCTGTCGATTATCGTTTAATTATCTATTATCTGGGTTTTATGAACATATTTCTG
>PWHA01000167.1 GCA_003554685.1 Halanaerobiaceae bacterium | reverse complement strand
CAGCCCCTGAATGTTCTGCGCTATAGGCAGTGTCAGGTCGAAGATAGTGCCGAACATCAGAATAAAGACCGGGAGGGTAAAGGCAAAAGCATAAATCAGTTTGTTCCGGGATTTTTTCATCTCTTCTTCTTCTTTTGTTGCTGCATCCTCGCCTTCTTCCTGACTGCTCAGATCGACCTTATAACCGGCCTCTTCTACGGCTTTGATGAAACTGCTTTCACCCACTAAATTAGGCAGATATTCAATGATGGCTTTTTCTGTTGCCAGATTTACATTGACCTCCAGCATACCATCCAGCCTGGCCAGACTTGTTTCCACGGCCTGAGCACAGGAAGCACAGGTCATTCCTTTTATCGACAGCTATTCCTTCTCCTTCTTTATGCTGTATCCGCTCTGCTCGACCAGCTCTTCCAGGATCTCATAATCTATTTTAGCAGGATCATATTTCACCGTTCCCTTTTCAGTATTGATATTCACACTGGCTTCAGCAATTCCCTCTGCACTGGCAAGTGATTTTTCCACCTGCTGAGCGCAGGAAGCACAGGTCATCCCCTCCACCGAAAATGTAAGCTTTTTCAATTCATTCTCATTAGTCATAGCCATTGCACCTCCTATAAATATACCCCTCATTCTCATTAGCCATAGTCATTGCACATCCCGCAAATGCCCCCAAGGGGTTTATATACTCTACTCCTATTATAGGTTATCCGATAATCTTTGTCAAGTTTTTGAGGGATTTATTTTACCGGGCTGTAATAGTATCGTCTTTCGAGCCTTAGAGATGAGGTTCAGTGATGCTTTCAGAAAACTCCCTTTCCTGACTGCTGCTGTTATACTGCTTGTTGTTTATAAAACCTCTTGTTTATAGAATCTGTTAAATACCCGGTATATGTATATCAATTTTGTCTCTCTAATGAGTAAGATTATATCACTTTACTGTCAAGCATATTACTATCAAGCATAAAAATTTAGCACAAAATTCTTAATTATCACCGTAATTCTGCTGGTGAGGACTGCTTTTTATAAAACTTATTTGTATTTATGTTGACATATTACATAGGATTTGTTAGGATTAAATTAGAAAAAACCAGTACAGGGTATGCGTATATGCAGTCATATCATAATTAACAAATAATTAACAATTTGTCAGTTTATAATATTATTGATAAATAAGAAATATTATTGACTATACGAATTCCAGAAAGGAGGTGCTCCCATGGGTCTTAAGAATTGGTGGGAAAATTTACTGAACAAACTGGCGGAAAAAAATGAGGAAAATCCCCCGAGGAGCTGTCATGATAGTGCAGAGACAGGCAATAATTCCAGGAATAAATCTTCAAATTCCAGCAGTTGCCATTAATCTAAAATGGAGGTAATTAAATGACAGATTATCTGGATAAAAACACCAACTCCAGCAAGAATACCGACAAGAATACCGCAAATGATAATAATGTTGATCAAAATACCAATTCAGGAGATCACAGAGAATCAAACTCCAGTCACGTCAGTCATTGGTGGATGCTCATTCTTTGTTCATTAATCATGGTTGTGGGGTTTTTGGCTATCTCAGGAAGAATTCCCTGGCTGGGTTCTTCAGGCTGGATGATTGTATTATTATGCCCGCTAATGCATTTTGCTATGATGTTTGCCATGAAGAATGACAGCCAGGGATGAAGCATCAAATTTAAGAGATCAGATTCAGGATATCAGATTCAGGATATCAGATTCAGGAGATTAGATGTCATAAATTTCAGGCTGTTTGGAATCAGGCCCCGACAGAGCTGGTTGAGGAGGTCAAGGAAAGCTGCAATACTGCTGACAGTAGGAAAACTTCTCTAACGATAATAAAAAGAGGACAAATCTCTCAAGAGCAAATAATGAGCAAATATAGAGCGAATATTTCAAGGACAAATATTTCAACAGGTTTAATCAAAATAGAAGTTTAAACAAAATAGTTATATTGCCAATAAATTAGATTTGTGTCAGAACTGCAACCAGGTAATAAGTCAGGTATTAATCAAAGGGAGGAAACAATAAGATGAAGAAATTTTCTATATCGCTTTTTTTGCCGGTAATTCTAATAGCATTTATTAGTATTTTTCTTTTATTTTCTGGAGGTCGGACTTTTGCAGGAGAAATAAGCCAGAGATCATTTGGTGGTGGGGTTGATATTGAAATTAACTTTCTGAATTATCCCGACATTGGTGAAGAAGCTGAGCTGGATCATTTAAACTTTCAGGTTTATATGGATACTCACAGCGGCGATTTAACAGACAAGGATTTTTTAGAAATGCTTGATCTTACCTTTGGCAGCAGAAAAATCGACCAACAGTATTTGAGCTGGGAGTGGGAGAGTATTTATTCATTTCGCCGGCCGGAGAAGTAGAAGAAAATTTAATTGTGGTGGATGTGGAAACCACTGAAATAATAAAAATATTTACCGATGAGCTTGCAGGCAGCTCCAGTCATGTCGATTTTACTCCTGATGGTGCCCTGGCAGTTAGTGCTGTGCTTTCTGAAAATTTAGTGCAGATAATTGAGGTCGCTTCTCTGGAAGTGCTGACTGAAATCGAAGTTGGCGAAGGCCCCAATGAAGCCAGAGTATCACCTGACGGGAATTATGCCTATGTTGCTAACTGGGAATCAAATGAGATTACCGTTATCAACCTGAACGATTTTTCAATAGTAACGAATATTCCAGCCGGTGAGGGCACCCATGGCGTGGCTGTTTCTCCTGATGGTCTGGAGATCTGGACGGCAAATCGCAGGAGCAATGATATAACAATAATATCTGCAGAATCTCTCGAGGAACAGGAAACAATAGCATCCGGTGAATATGCCAATCATATTATATTT
>PWHA01000159.1 GCA_003554685.1 Halanaerobiaceae bacterium | reverse complement strand
CGAGCCTCCAAAGGCAATGGTAAAGACACTGGCCAGAAGTTTGATAGGCACCACAATAAAATTTACCCGGCCCCAGTTTTCATTGTAGGATTTTATGATCGCATCAGTACCGTGACCGGCCGCTTCAGGAGCAAAGGAATCGGTCAGCCAGCCGCTCATAAAGAGGCCAAAAACCGGCATGATATAAACCAGATTGGTCTCAGCTTTCAGTCTCACTTTCAGCATAACCTCCTGGTAATAGACCAACAAAAATCCATCAATAAAATTTTCAGTTCATTTTTTTGACCAGCAATTATTTTGCCTCTTTCTTCTGTTTTCTTTTCCGGGCAAACTGTTTGAAACGTGATAAAATAGTTTCTTTGGAAAAGGGTTGATGCCTTCTGACAATCAGCAGAGAACCTTCACAGTTTCGGGCTACTCTGGCAGCTCTGTTGCCTATATGACTGAGGCTGAAACGTCTGGTTGAATCACCCATAATGGTCAGATCAGCTTCTCTGGTTACTTCAATGATAGTATCAGATACCGAAAATCTCTCAATTATGCGATAATCCAGCGGGCATTCTTCTTCAGCAGCCAGTCTTTCTAATTCTTTCCTGCGGTTATTCTTTTCCTGATCGGAAGCATCCGGGCTGACTATATGAAATAGATCAATTCTGGCACCGGTGGTCAGGGATATTCTGTGAGCCAGCTGCAGGCCATAGCTGGAATTTCTTCGCCCGTCATAAGCTACCGCTACTTTTTTAAGCTCCTCGGGATAATCGCCTCTCAAAATTGCTTTATGACAGTTTGCCTGATGCATTATCCTCCGGGTTATTCTTCCCATCCCGCCGGTAAAACTCATTTCTTTCTGCCAGCCCAGAAGTATCAAATCAGCTGCTTCTCTCTCTGACTGTTCCAGAATGGCATCCGAAACACTGTGGTCAAAGACAATCAGGTACTTCTGTTCCCGCTCGGTGCTGCCAAAATATTCCCTGAAGGTCTTATCAATCTGCTGGAAATCCTCATTAAATTCTTCCAGATGCTTTTCCCTGGCTTCAGTTAAGCCCATCTGATCGGGTACCTTCACTACATTTAACCCTACTGTCTCATCCCCCAGATAATCTGCCATTCTTAATAGGTTTTTTTCTGTTTGAGGGTTGGAGACAGCCACCAGAACCCTTTTATAAACTCCACTGGGAGAAATTGCTACCTCCTCATCCTCTAAAATATCCAGCAGATTATAATCCGGAATTGCCTTGCCTCTGGCATAGGTTTTACTCCAGACAATCCCCAGAACAATTACTGAAATTGTAAAAATCATCGGCAGCAGTCCCAGCTGGGGCAGTAAGGCCAGTCCTCCCAGCCCGCCGATAATCTGAGTTACAGGAAAGAAAGGATCCCTGAAACCGGGATTATACCATTCCTGTTCTCTGATCCGCAGAACATAAGCTGAAAGATTGATCAAGACAAATATCAATACATTAAAAGAGCTGCCCAGCTTGGCCAGTCCCTCAACATCAAAAATAAACATCAGCAGGATCATGACCACCCCGGTAAAAATTAATGCCCGATAGGGAGTTTCAAATTCTTGATGAACCTCTACCACCCACTCTGGCAGCAGTTCATCTCTCCCCATAGCAAAGGGAAACCGCGATGATGACATCATTGCCGCATTTGCCGTGGAAACCGTGGCAAAAAATCCGGCAAAAATTATAGCTACCCGACCCGGGCTGCCAGCTAAAATTCCAGCCACATCAACCAGAGATTCACCTCCAGCTTCAATTTCACCCAGGGGAAAATTTCCGGTTATTACCAGCATTACACCCACATATAAGAATGTTACTGCCCCCACCGAAGCTATAAAAGCCCGGGGCAGGTTTTTAGAAGGATTTTTCACTTCTTCTGAGATAGCTGAAAGCTGGGTTATACCCAGAAAGGAAACAAATATTATTCCGGTTGTGGCAAAAATTGAACTATACCCGTAGGGAACAAAGGGCTCAAGATTGGCAGTATCAAGAGCCATAACTCCCCGAACTATGTAAAGAATCAAAATTACAAAAAGACCAATTACAATTTTATTCTGAAGAGAACCGCTGCTTTCCGCCCCCCGATAATTAATATAAAGCAATATAATTCCGGATATAAAAGCGATAAATAATATCGGAAGAGGGATAAAAATATTAAGGTATTCTGCCAGTCCCACCAGAGCAAATGAGCCCTTAAAAACCAGGGCAAACCAGGCTCCTATCCCTATAATCGTCCCAAAAGTGGCGCCCATAGTCCGGCTGATGAAATAATAGGAACCTCCCGCCCTTGGCATTCCTGTGGCCAGCTCGGCCATACTTAAAGCTGTGGCCATCGAAATAATACCACCCAGCAAAAAAGAAAGGCTGGCCCCGGGTCCAGCTGTTATAGCTGCAATTCCGGGCAGCACAAATATGCCTGCTCCGATCATTGTTCCTGTACCAATCGCAAAAGTAGGAAAAAACCCCAAACTTCGCCCCAATCTATCTTCCCTTTGAAAAGCCATTTCAAGTTCCCCCAAATAATAATCTTTTAAGTAATCTTTGAACTCTTTAAAGTAATATTTGAAATCTTAGAAGTAGTCTTTGAAGTAATCTTTGAAGTATCTTTGAAGTAATCTTAGTAATCTTTGAAGTAATATTTAAAACCGAAACAGGGCTGCTAAATAAAATTACTAAATATAAACCATTAAAACTTAAACACCTAAACACCTTACTAACTAAAGTCCCAGAATGCTCCTTTTCTTCTTCCTTTTCCTGCTAAATAAATAAATGACCTCATCCTCTTCATCCAGGCTCTCTATTTCTGAAGGCAGCCGGTAATTAGCCTCTCTAATCACAAACATGGGCTGAATAACAT
>PWHA01000002.1 GCA_003554685.1 Halanaerobiaceae bacterium | reverse complement strand
GGTTCGGAGTGGGCATCAGCTGAATCAGGAGATGGCCGGAATGCTGGCGGATATGCGTTCTGACTAGCGCTGATATAGTGCTGAGGTGTTTTTGGGGTGAGTGTTTATTTACCGGCTTTCAGGGATACTTTGGTATTTGTGATATTTGTGGTAATTGCGGTAATTGTGGTACTTTTGGTACTTGTTGTATTTGTGGTACTTGTGGTATGTGGGGTGTTTGGAATGTTTAGGATAGAATTATAACGAGAGGTTTATGACAGCAAGTTGATTGACTATTGAGTATTTTTGAAAATTGTCAGACACAAAACACATAAAATTCTGGTACGTAAAAGGAAGGTGGCATGTTTTTTCTGCCAGATATAGATGTGCTGGTTGCTTGAGATGTGCTGGTTGCTTGAGGAATTTAGCGGTCAGTTAATATTTAGTTAAGCTTTTTCTATGGAATTTTACATTTCTTTATCAATATTTTTGTTACCGGCATTTTTGAACTTCAGAGTTCTGAAGATCAACAATTTTCTTTTTGTGCAAAATACAAATGATTAATTGCACTGCGAAAAGTCGATTTTTGATTTTTTTTAAAATAAGAATGCTGTCAAAACAAGGGCCTTACAAGTTAAAATATAGTGATTAGGACTTTTCGCAGTATAACCATAAAAAAGAACTAAATAAATCAGCAAAATAAGGGGATGCAGGTAAATGAAAAATAATATCGAAAATCAGGGAGATGAAAATGAAGAGATGAAGGAAGGGGCAAAAAAAGCAACATTCGACATTCAAGAAATTTTTCAGGTGCTTCCCCACCGCTATCCCATGCTGCTGATTGATAGAGTACTGGATTATGAAGAGGATAGCCGGGTTAAGGCTCTGAAGAATGTCACAATGAACGAAGAATTTTTCCAGGGGCATTTTCCCGATTTTCCGGTTATGCCGGGGGTTCTAATTATCGAAGCCATGGCTCAGGCCGGGGGTTTTCTGCTGTATAAAAGTGAGCAGGATAAGCAGGAGCGGATTCAGGCAGAAAAAGAAAAAAGGGCCGATGGGGCTTATTCAGTTAATGGAGCAGATGAAGCAGATAGAGCAGATAGAGCTAAGGAGTCTGAAGTTTCCCCGGAGGTTTCCGAGGAGCAAAGGGAATTAGCCAGAGCAGGTAGAGGAGAGGAAATTAAGGCGAATTTGAGAGCTGAGTATAGTGATGAGGATAGCGATGAAGATAGTGATGAGGATATTGATGAGGATAGTGATGAGGATAGTGATAGAACGGAAAGAAAGGGAAATAATAAGATAAGTGAGGGTGCTGGAAATGGTGAAGAGGAAGAGGCCGGTGGTAAGAATATTGCTTTTTTTGCAGGAATTAAAGAAGCTAAGTTTCGGCGGCAGGTTCGGCCGGGTGATACCCTGATTCTGGAAGCGGAGATTTTGAGGCTGCGCTCCTCCCTGGGCAAGGTTAAGACAACAGCCCGGGTTGATGATGAATTGGCTGCTGAAGCTGTTCTGACTTTTGCTACCCGCAGGGCTGGCGGGTGATAAAATGAAGGATTCAGGGGAAGATTTTAATGGGGAAAATTTTAGTGGTGAAGATTTTAGTGGTGGAGATTTTAATAAAGATAATAAAGCAGGCATTAGTAAAAAAAGTAAAGAAAAAAATGTTAATAGCAATCTTAATAGCAAGGAAGATAATAGTAAGAAAAAAAATAATAATAAAAACTGGAATAACGAAATAAATAGAAATAACGAAAGAAAGAATAACAAGAAAAAGAATAAGAAAAGCAAGAAAAAGAATAAGGATAACAAGGATAACAAGTATAACAAGAACAGGAAAAACAAGAACAAGAAGAGTATGGGGGAAGAAACCGATATAAATAAACAAAATAAAAATGAACAAAAAATAAATGGACAAAATATAAATGAACGAAATAAAAAGTGGAATAAGCAGAACAAATTGCAAGCTCTGGCTAAATCCATTGATGAGAGGGCTGATATTGCTGAAGGTGCTGAGCTGGGTGAGGGCTGTGAAATCGGGCCCTGGTGTGAAATCGGGCCGGAGGTGGAAATTGGTCCTGGTTCCCGGCTGGAGGCCGGGGTTAAAATTACCGGGAGAGTTATAATTGGCCGGGGTAATCACATCATGCCGGGGGTTATTATTGGAGGCAGAGAAAATGAAATGCTCGGAAATGCTGCCAGCCGGACTAGAACTGGTGGGGTTAAAATAGGAGATAAAAATACTATCAGAGAATACTGCATAATCTATGGGGCAGATGAAAAAAGGCCCAGCGAAAGCGGTATCGGTGAAAATATAACCAGTGAAGTAGATCCCTGTGAAGAGAGGTTAAGTGAAGGAGATGCAGGAGAAAAAAGGTTGAGTACAGGAGAGGTAGGAGAAAAGAGTTTAACTGAAGAAGATGCCGGAGAAAAGAGGCCCAGCAAAAATAAAGATTATCGAGGCTGGACCTGCATGGGAGATAATAATTTGATAATGGCCTACAGCGTTATCAAGGCTGGAGCCCGGCTGGGGTCGGAGCTTAATATTGCCAATACCGCGGTAATTGGTTCCGGAGCTGTTCTGGAAGATAAAGTTTTTCTGGGCGGGATGTCTCAGGTGCAGCCCGGTTTAAGGCTGGGCCGGCTGAGCATGCTGGGAGGTTATTCGCTGCTGACAGATGATCTGCCACCTTTTCTGCTGGCCGATGGGAATCCGGCCCGGTTAAGGAGAGTCAATGTTGTTGGTTTGAGGAGAGATGGCTGCAAAAGATCGGAATTAAAAGAGATAAAAAGGATTTATAAAAATGCCTTTTATAATAAAGATTCCGACGAAGATTCTTCCTCATCTATTTCTCTTAACTTTGATTCTTCTAGCCCTGCTTCTACTTCTGGTGGTT
>PWHA01000130.1 GCA_003554685.1 Halanaerobiaceae bacterium | reverse complement strand
GCAGATGCTGGAGGCTGAAGGACTGTAATAATTACCGAGAGGACTGCAAAAATTACAGTTATAATATATTAACTGAATAAACAGCCCTTAAAATCCCGTCCCTAAACGGACGGGATTTTTTTAATAGAGTTCTAAAGTCTGTTAAATTGCTAAAAAAACAGGAAAAATTTCTTAAAAACAGAAGCAAGTAATAAGACAATAGTTTAAAATAGTAATCTGCTCTTAAATATTTTACTGCTGGCATTTTTTAATTCTTTCCTGCAGATAAACTAGGCCTGCAGGCGATTTTTCTGGCAGGTGATTTCTCTAGCTAGCATTAAAATTAAAGATACAGGGGTGGTGAGGATATCGAGATGGATTTACAAAATAATCTCAAAACCAGCACAGGCTGGGAAATTTATGAAGAAGAGTTTGCTGCCGGACAGCTCATCAATCGGGGCAGTATATTTATGGTTGGTAATGGTTATTTAGGTTACCAGGGGACCTTTGCCGAATGGGGAAAGGATCAGTACCAGGCCTGCATAGTCAGCGATACCTATGATAGGACTGATGGCAAATGGAGAGAGCTCTGCAATGTTCCCAATGGATTGTCGGTCAGATTTTTTATCGAGAGGAAAGAATTTTCCTTCTTTGACCGGGAAGCTGAAGACTATCGGCGGGGGATTGACTTAAAGACAGCTACTTATCATCGCAGGTTTGCAGCTGAAATTCAGGGCAAAAAAATTTCTGCAGCAACTGAAAATGATTCTGGCCAAAAGTTCAGCTGTCAGGAAGAGATAGAGATCAGCCTCGGGGAAAATAATAACTGAAGCTTACTGATTAGGCATATAACTTCTTCTACCCCTATACCATTATGAACATAATTGTAAGACTTTCTCGATTTTACTGGCGAAGCAGGAAATAAAATATTTCCCTGGAACTTTAATTTAAGGGGGGAAACAGGATGCTGAGAAAAATTGAGATTGTGCTGCCGGTCTCTCAGGATGATGAATTGCAAGATATTCTGGCAGATTACCAGGTCCTGGATAAATACCGGGTTTCTATTTTAGAAGATAGATACCTCTACTTGATTACCGTAAAGGTTAGTGACAGCGGGCCCTTGCTGGATGAAATGGAAAAAAAGCTGTCAGCAGCTGAGGGCTTCAGACTGAACCTGCTGGAAGTGGAGGCAACACTTCCGGTGCCGGAAGAGGTAAAAGATGAAGAAAAGAATGAAGAAGTGTCTTCTGAAGATACCAAAGAAGAGTCGAAAGCAGAAGAGAACAGCAGACTAAGCATAAGCCGTCAGGAATTATATACCGATGTGGCCGGGGCTGTTGAACTTAATAGAAATTATCTGATAATGTGTTTTCTGTCAGCTATAGTTGCCACCAGCGGGGTTTTACAGGGCAATGTGGCGGTTATTATCGGAGCGATGGTAATCGCTCCTCTGCTGGGTCCCAATGTCGGTCTGGCTCTGGCTTCAACCCTGGGTGATGTGGAATTGGGTAAAAAGGCCCTCCGGGCCAGCCTGCTGGGAACGGCGGTTTCTCTATCGATCGCCCTGCTGATAGGTTTTATTCTCCAGCCTGCCGAATGGTCTGGAGAAGTCTTAAGCAGGACAACTTTGGGCTGGGGTGATATTGCTCTGGCTCTGGCTTCCGGAAGTGCCGGGACTCTGGCCTTTACCACCGGGGCAGCCAATGCCGTCATTGGAGTAATGATAGCTGTAGCACTGATGCCTCCCCTGGTGGTAATCGGACTGTTGGCCGGAGCCGGTGAGCTTGTTCTGGCAGGAGGAGCAATCCTGCTTTTTCTGTCCAATATTATCTGCATTAATCTGGCGGGAGTTTTAACCTTTCTCCTGCAGGGCATGCGTCCTTTAAACTGGTGGGAAGAGAAAAAGGCCCGCAGATTAACCTGTTACAGCTTGATTCTCTGGGTGAGTCTGCTGATTATTCTGGGTTTGATTCTGCAGCTCGCTGATTTCTGGTAAGGGGGGATCAGAGGTGAAAAAAATCAAGGGGGTTCTTTTTGACAAGGACGGCACTTTAATAGATTTTTATGCTATCTGGCTTCCGGTTTTAGCAGCAGCGATTGAGAGAATTATGGCAGATATCATTGTCTCTGATGGAGGGAAAGAATTATCCGGGAAAGAGAAGGAAAATATCAAACAGGAACTGGCTTTAAAGTTTGGAGTTGATCTCAAAAGAGGGAAAATAGATCCCGGTGGTAATTTGGCCTCAGCTACAGTAAAAGAATGCGGAGAGGCGGTGGTAAAGTATCTGCTGGCTAATAATTTTGCAGCTGGCAGACCTGATGGCAAACTGCTGGAAAGAGTAATAAAAATTATGGAGGAAACAGGGCGCAGTGAGCACTCCCGGTTGAAAACCACTGCTGATATCAAGAAATTATTCGATAAACTAAAGCAACGGGAAATATATGTCGGTCTGGCCACGGCTGATTCCCGGGAATCAGCCCGGGCTATTATGACCGAATTAAAGCTAATCAAATATTTTGACTTTTTTGGCTGTGGTGATGATGATAGACCGGCTAAACCTGACCCTGCTGTGGTTGAGGATTTCTGCTGTATCTGTGATATTTCAGTCAAAGAGGTGGCCTTTGTCGGTGATACACCTGTTGACTTAAAGACCGGTCGAAATGCGGGAGTTGGTCTGAATGTCGGTGTTCTCTGCGGGGTAGGCAATCGCAAGGTTTTACAGGAATATGCTGATATTCTGCTCAAGAGCCCGGCAGAACTTCTCGAGCAGCTATATTAAAAATCATTGGTGAAAAATATATAGTCATTTATTATAATTTACACTTAGGACAAATGGCCCTATTTATAATTTTATTGATTGTTCAAGGATTTTATAAAGGCTCGCAGATGTTGAATCTGTCCGGGAGACAGCTCGCGCAGATCATCTACCAGGGTATTAATTTCAGGAGGCAGGTCAGTAAACCTTTGTGATCTTCCTCCGGAAAAGAACTCTGCCAGGCTGATCCCCAGTGAGCGGCAGATTTTCTTCAGGCTGTCCACGGTGGGAGACTTTTTTCCATTTTCCAGAGCACTGAGAAAGGACTGGCTGATCCCTGATTTTTGAGCCAGCTGATGCTGACTTAATCCCTTTTGTAATCGAAGTTTATTAATTTTTTTCCCAATTTTCTGGCTTTCAGTTTCCCTTTCTTCGGCCAGCTCATTATTTCGATAAAATTTTTGGTTTTTTTCTTTTTTTTCTATTAAATTCAATTTATCAGAAATGCTTTTTGTCATAAATATCACCTTTATCATTATATCAAATTTATTCCATTAAATCAATCAACTTAAATAGGATTTTTTTGTAAAAAATATCATTATAGTGCTTGTAAAGTCACCACTATAATGATATAATTTTGTCAAGCTATCATGTGAAATTATAAACGAATTCTTTTAAGATACCAGGAACTTTATCACAAGCAGGAGTTTTTGACTTAATTTTTAGTTAGTTTTATACCTATAATTGATAAAAAAAACACAAAAATTCTGTTCTCCTGAAAAGTCAGATGATTTTAATTTTTTATTTAAACTGGAGCCTCATTTTACTGAAAAACTACCAAATTTGAAAGTTTATAGAGAAATATGCAATTAATTAAGTTTTTCTCTAATCTGAAAGATTTACTGGATTGTTTAAAATAATTTTGAAAGGGGTGGAAATGTGTTTGGATTGGGGGCCAAGGAGCTTTTAATTATTATGGTAATAATTCTTGTGATTTTTGGACCTGCCAGGTTGCCTGAGATAGGAAGATCACTGGGTAAGGGTCTGGGAGAATTTAAAGAGGCAGCCGGTGGTGGCGGTCATTCTGCCGATAAAGGGGAGGAGGTTTAATGGAGAAATCAGATAACATTAACTATCCTCCGGATATTTCAGCTGAGCTGGAAGATCTATATTGTAAGCTTAATCTTCGTTATGAAAGATTAAAGAATAAGCTGAATGAAGAAAAATATCAGGCCCGAGAAATGGGATATCCAGAAAATACAGCAGAGATTGAGCCGCCACTTATTTTGCTGGATGAACTTAATCTGCCTGTTGCTCTGGTAAAAGAGGTTCTCTGTGATATTTCTGAGATACTGGGTGAGGTTCTGGAAGCAGAAAAGGAAACTGAACTTAAGAATTTCATTACCTCCCTGCAGGAAGGAAATGTCAGGCTAAAAGAAATAATTCAAAGTTATCCCTTTGAAGAAGAATTACTTCAGAAAATTAATCTTGATGAACAGCTTTTTTTTAAGATAATGCTTTTTACTCTCAGACCATTTCTTCAGTGGATGGCTGCCGGTGATGAAAATCTGGAAAGTGTTAAAAACCGCTGGCAGGGGAGAAACTGTCCGGTCTGTGGAGCAGTCCCTGAACTTGCCAGGCTTACCGAGGAGGACGGCCGGCGGATACTGTGGTGCTGGCTTTGCGGTACTGAGTGGAGATTTTCCCGACTGACCTGTGTTAACTGTGGAGAGGATAAAGCTGAGGGTCAGCTTTATTTTGTGGTTAAGGATACTCCCTACAGGGTTGATCTCTGTGAGAGCTGCCAGGGTTATCTTAAAGTAATCGATGAAAGCAAAGTCCCGGAAAAGGATCGCCAGAGTTTAAACTGGCTTCTCAATGATCTGGGAACCCAGCATCTGGACAGACTGGCTCAAAAGGAGGGATATATGAGAGACTGATGAAAATTAAAATTTTTCTATTAAAACTCTAATAAAACTAAGAGAATAGTTATTAAGTATGGTTATTAAGTGCAGTTATTAGATGTAGCAGACTGATGGAGAAAGCAGACTGAGCAATTGAACTGACTGAAAAAACAATTTTGCAAGGGGGGAAAATTTTGCCACTTACCAGAAGAGATTTTTTGAAGGTGTCAGGAATGGTGGCAGGCGGACTGTTTTTTAACAATAGAGGCCAGAATTTACTTAAGGCCGAGGAATATAACGACCTAAAAATTGAGTATGCTACTGAGGCAGCCACAATCTGCTCCTTTTGTTCTGTGGGCTTTGGTATGATCTGTCATATTCAGGATGGCGAGCTGATTAATATTGAAGGGGACCCCGATCATCCCATTAATGAAGGAACCCTCTGCAGTAAGGGCAGTTCCTATTTTAATATGGTCAATATTTATGACGATGAAGGTGAGGCCCGGCCCAATCCTGGTAGAGTTACCAAGGTTTTTTATCGAGCACCCTATAGCGAGCGCTGGCAGGTAAAGGACTGGGACTGGGCTCTGGATAAAATGGCAGCCAGAATTAAAGAAACCAGAGATGAGACCTTTGAAACAACAGATGACAATGGAGTAACAGTCAACAGAACCACCGCTATTGCTCATTTAGGCAGTGCTATGTGCAATAATGAGGAGAATTATCTTTTCCATAAGCTGGTTCGTTCCCTGGGACTGGTCAATATCGATCACTGTGCTCGATTGTGACACTCCTCAACAGTTGCCGGTCTCGGCAACACGTTTGGTCGGGGAGCCATGACCAATCACTGGGTAGACTACCAGAACTCCGATGTTTTAATGAATATTGGACTCAATACAGCTGAAAACCACCCGGTTTCCATGAAATGGATTGAAAAAGCACAAAAGAAGAATAATGCTAAACTGATCTGTGTTGATCCCCGCTTTACCAGAACAGCAGCGGTGGCTGATCTCTATGCTCCAATTCGTCCCGGGACAAACATTGCCTTTCTGGGCGGAATTATCAATTATGTTCTGGAAAATGAACTGTATAATTTTGATTACATTCAGAATTATACCAATGCTTCCTATCTAATTGATCCTGAATTTTCCTTTGCAGATGGAATGTTTTCCGGAGCAAATTCAGAGGTAAGTGAAATCAGCTATGATAAATCCAGCTGGTCCTACCAGAGGGATGAAGATGGAGAAATTATCAAGGATGAAAGTTTAGCAGATCCTAATTGTGTATATCAGCTGCTCAAGGAGCATTATTCCCGCTATGACCTTGATACTGTCAGTGAGATTACCGGATGCCCCCGGGATAAATTTGAAGAGGTGGCTCAACTTTTCAGCAGCACCGGGGAGCCAGACAGAGCGGGGAATATTATGTATGCCATGGGCATAACCCAGTTTTCTCATGGCTCCCAGAATGTTCGCTCTATTGCCATGCTGCAGCTGCTTTTAGGCAATATGGGAATTGCCGGTGGAGGGGTTAATGCCCAGCGGGGTCAGTCCAATGTTCAGGGTGCCTGCGATACGGGAATGCTTTTTCATCTGGTGCCTGGCTACATGGGGGTTCCCAGGGCAGAACTGCATCCTACCCTGGCAGACTATTTTGAAGTTGAAACTCCAGAGACCGGCTACTGGACCAATAAGCCCAAGTTCTTTGTCAGTCTTTTAAAAGCCTTCTGGGGTGAGAATGCTGAGGAGAATAACAATTTCTGTTATGACTATCTGCCAAAACTTGATGACAGAGATCGTTCTCACATGGCTATGTTTAAAGAAATGAAAGAGGGCAATATTACAGGCCTGATATCCTGGGCTGATAATCCAGCTGTCAGCGGTCCTTCTGCCGGTTCTGAGAGAGAGGATCTGGCTAATCTGGACTGGTTGATTTCGGTAGACATTTTTGAAAATGAAACGGCTTCCTTCTGGAAGGAGCCCGGAGTTGACCGCACCGATATTAAAACAGAAGTTTTCCTGCTGCCGGCAGCCCTTCATATTGAAAGATCCGGTTCAATCACCAACAGCGGGCGCTGGATTCAGTGGAGAAATAAATCACTGGAAGCTCCCGAAGATGCTAAGTCTGACCTCTGGATAGCAGACAGGCTGTTCAAAGCTCTAAAAGAAGCCTATCAGGAAGAAGGAGGAGTTTTCCCGGAACCGATTCTGGAAATGAACTGGGATTATGGCGAAAAACCCGAGCCTGAAAAGGTGGCTCAGGAAATAAATGGTTATTATACCGGAAATGGTGAGCTGATAGCAGACTTTACCGGGCTGGAGGATGATGGTTCTACCGCCAGCGGCAGCTGGATCTATGCTGGCTATTACAATGATGAAGAAGAGCCGGCCACCAAAGCCCGAGAGCCTGAAACAGAAGGAATTGGCTCCCATCCCGGCTGGTCATTCTCCTGGCCTCTGAACAGAAGAATTATCTATAACAGAGCAGGAGCTGATCCGAAAGGTAAGCCCTGGAATCCTGACAGGCCGGTTATCTGGTGGAATGGAAATCAATGGAAGATGAACGATGTTCCGGATTTTAATGCCGGTGTGCCGCCGGAAGAGACTGCCCGCACTCCCTTTATTATGCTGCCTGAACTGCAGGCCAGATTATTTGCTCCTGGACTTGCAGAAGGACCCTTCCCGGAACATTATGAGCCCTGGGAAAGTCCTACAAGAAACATTCTGTCCCGGACTCAGTTCAATCCTGCCAGCCCGATTCTTTACCCTGATGATAGGGCTGATGTTGGCAGTGAAGAGTATCCTTATATAGCTACCAGCTATCGGGTTACCGAACATTATCAGACAGGAGTAATGACCAGAAATATGCCCTGGCTCAACGAAGCAATGCCCGATATTTTTGTTGAGATCAGTGAAACTCTGGCAGAAAAAATTGATGTGGAGAGCGGAGATGAGGTTATTGTCACCACCAAACGAGGAGAAATTGAGGTGGCAGCCTGTGTCACCCCCAGATTGAAACCCTTTAAGTTAAATGGCAGTGAAGTCGAGATGATAGGTCTAATCTGGCACTGGGGCTACGCCGGTGCTTCCAAGGGGCCGGTAGCCAATGACCTTACTCCTTCAATTGGAGATGCCAATACAAGCATTCCCGAGTATAAAGCCTTTCTCTGCAATGTCAGGAAAGGGGGGCGGTAAATCATGACAGAAATGGCAATTCTAAATGATGTCACCAGATGTATGGGCTGCAGGGGCTGTCAGGTAGCCTGTAAGCAGTGGAATGAACTGCCCGCTGAGGAAACAAGTTTTGCCCAAACCGGTAGTTATCAAAATCCTCCTGATTTAACAGCCACCACCTGGAATCTGCTGAAATTCACTGAATGGAACAATAGTAATGAGGTTAATTGGGCCTTTAGCCGCCGGGCCTGTATGCACTGCACCGATGCTGCCTGTATAGATATCTGCCCGGTTGAAGCAATCAGTAAAACAGCAGAGGGCTTTGTAATAATTGATAAGAATGACTGTGTGGCCTGCGGCATGTGTGAAGAAGCCTGTCCCTTTCAGGTTCCAAAGATAGGTGAAATAGCAGGTAAATGCAACCTCTGTTTTGATCGGGTAAAAAATGATCTGCAGCCTGCCTGTGTCAAGACCTGCTCTACTGGAGCTTTGAAGTATGGTCCCCGGGAGGATCTTTTAGCCGAAGCCCGGGAAATTAGTGCAGAGCATCCCGACTGGCAGATCTATGGAGAGGAACAGCTGGAAGGTCTACATGTAATCTATATCCTTCCCGATGATAGTAAGCGTTTTCAGCTGGCTAAAAGTCCTCAGCCCGGGAACCTGGTGTACCTGTTAAAGGCTATCAAATTCTGTCTGCCCGGCAGCCTAGCCTGTTCACTGGGTTCAATGCTGCTTGGTAAAGGAAATAAGAAAAAAGAAAATCAGGCCTGAGCAACTTTATCTTTTTGATCCTTTAACCCTTTACAATTAAACCAGGAGAGGGCTCGATTTTTACCCTCTCCTGGTTAATTTAAATTTTTACATAGTTATTAGTTTTAGTTTCCCTGCGATATCCGGGAGATTTCATTACCTGTTAAATCGACTCTTTCCAGCGCTGGCAGTTCTGCCAGCGGGACAATGCATTCCACTTCATTAAAGGGGAAAGAGAGAATTTTTATTTTGCTCAGACTTTTTAGTGGGGAAATATCAGCCACTTCATTTCTGCCAAAATCGAGAATAACAAGTTCGCTTAATTCTGTAACAGGAGAGACATCACTGACTTCGTTATCTCTGAATTCCAGTACTGTCAGATTGGTATTTTTTCTTAATGATGAAATATCACTGACATTATTGCCTGAAAAATCCAGCAGCATCAGGCTGTCAAGCTCTGACAGAGATGAGATATCTTCCAGCTGATTATCAGCCAGATATAAAAACTTCAGGCTCGATAATTCAACCAGATCTGAAATATCATTAATTTGATTATTATCAAGTACCAGCCATTTTAGATTATTAAGTTCTGCCAGGGATGAAAGATCTTCAACTGCATTATTTTTGAGACTCAGTCTTTCCAGGGCTGTTAAATGTTGCAGACCTTCCAGGGAAGTAATATTCTCTCCTTCTGGACGGAACCAGACAATTTCTTCGACTTCGCTGCGATAGATTTCTCCCTCAGATTTAACAATTTCTTTTCTTACAGCATTTTCTAGCTCTCTATCCTCAAAGTGGACAATTTCCTGGCCGGCCGCCTGATGGTTACTAAGGATGAATCCTGTGGTGACAAGCATTATGCTGATTAGTCCCAGGGATAATAATTTTTTCATGATTAATCCCTCCAGTTTATTGTATTTTTGTTCACATAGTATGCCGAAAAAAACAAAATGCATAAAGACTTTGAATGCTAAAATGGTGCTGAAAGACGAATTTCATTTACTGCGGAAAGCTTGAAGATCAAAAGGAACAGAGTATTTGTAAATTCTTTCACATTTTCTGATTTAATTATACCTGGATTGCTGACTGGTTGCAAACATTTCACTTGTGAAATTCAGGATTTAAAGCAAGCTGGAGGAGGTTAGCTGGTTAATGCTCATATAAGTGAAATAAAACACAATATTACTCCTTATTGCAGTTGCTTGCCGAATTAAATACAGAAAAAATGTGTTCTGGTTAAATTTATGCTGAAATATGATATGATATAATAAATTAGATAAAGTAATAGTGGTCTTTGCAAAAAACAGATAGTAAAAAATGCAGGGGATAAAATCACAAGTAATGTAATTTAGAATCTTTTCCTGTGGGGAGGTTAATTAATTTGCTGAATGACAGTGAAGCTATTAGGAGAGATTCACCCTTCTTATACCTAAACTCCAAAGCCTATCTCTATGGAGAAGAGCTCTTTGAAATTGCCAGAGCGGCCGATGAACAGGCAAAAAAATTCGGGATTAATATTCTACTCTCCCCTCAGCCAACCGGAATTACAGATCTGGCTGCTGCTGCCGGGGAATTGATTATTTTTGCCCAGCATATCGATCCCATCGAAAAGGGCAGGGGCCATGGAGCTCTTCTGCCCGAGGCGGTAAAGGCTGCCGGTGCTGAAGGAGTGGTTTTGAACCATGCAGAAAAACCACTGGAGCTTTCAGTACTATCCCGGACAGTTGCTCGAGCCCGGGCTCTGGGGCTTTTGACAGTAATAGCTGCCGGCAGTGCCAGAGAAGCTGCTGCTGCGGCCAGTCTTGCTCCTGATATGGTGATGGCTGAGCCTGCTGAGCTGATCGGCAGCGGCAAAACCAGCAGCAGCGGTTATATATCTGAAACCCTTAAATCAGTTAAACAGGTGGATCCGGCAATCAAGGTTATTCAGGGGGCAGGGATTTCCACTTATGAAGATGCAGCCCGGATAATCAAAGCCGGAGCTGACGGTGTTGGCACAGCCAGCGGGGTTTTTCAGGCAGATAAACCAATTCAAATTATTGAAGAACTGGTGCAGGGAATTTTAGCCGGACTGGAAGATTCCCGCTGATTCGGCTTTTGACAGGTTGAGGAGGTTGATTTCTGATAATGAAGGTTACCCAGATATACACCCACAAATCAGAGCATAATGATGATATTGTGTTTAAGCTGGCCGGTGGTTATATAATTGTCAAAAGATCCGAGGATAAGATCAGAAAATTTAATATTGATAGATGGGAAGAAATAAATCATATTTCAGAGGATTATCAGGAAGTTCAGCGAAGTCCGACAGCAGAGGAACTTAAAGCTCTGGAAAAGTTTGTGGCAGACCAAAACAAACAGCAAACCGGGCGGTCCGGTCTGGTAGCTGGAATTATAGCCTGGATAAAAGCTTTTTTAAAAAAATAGGCAACTATAGCAAAAAAAGATAAAAAGATAATTAATTATATTTGGGGGGAATATCATGAATTCCTGGGAGATACTGGTGAAAATGGTGAAGGAACAGGGAGCCGAAATGGTTTTTGGCCTGGGTGATAATTATCTAAATATGCTGGCAGAGGAGGCAGGGCTGCTGGCGGTGAATGTCAGACATGAAAGCGCGGCTCCCTTTATGGCCATGGCCTACAGTCGTCTAAGCGGTAATATCGGAATATGCTCGGCTTCAGCCGGTCCCGGAACTGCCAATCTTGTTCCGGGAGTGCTGGAAGCCAGTTCTGGTTGTACACCGCTGGTGATTCCCTGTCATTCTGCCGCTATCACTACCTCCGGCCGGGGTGAATTTCAGGAATGTGACCAGGTAGCTCTAATGGAACCTATCACCAAATGGAGTGCCCGTCTTCCCCGGGCTGAACTGTTACCCTGGTATCTCCAGCGGTCCTTCACCCGGGCTTTAAACGGGGTTCCCGGACCGGTTTATCTCGATCTGCCTCATGATGTGATGGGCGCCGGTCCCCTGGAGGCAAATCCTGATGATAATAAAATAGAAAACACATCTCTGGAATATCCAGAAAATTTCACCAGGGTGGAGCGGCAGAGAATTGCTGCTGATTCCACCCCGGTTAAGCAGGCCCTGTCAGCTCTTACCAGAGCCGAGCGCCCGGTGGTGATTTTTGGTAATGGAGCAGTTTTATCCCGGGCCTTTGAGGAATCCCGGCAGTTTGTTGAAGAATTTGAGATCCCCTTTTTAACCACCCCGGGCGGACGGGGGCTGATTCCTGAAGATCATCCTCTGGCTCTGGGCTTGAGCGGCCGCTATCGGACTGAACCGGCTCGTAATTATTATCAGAGTGCCGATCTGCTGATGACCGCTGGCAGTAAAAATGAAGCCTTTCAAACCAGTCACTGGCAGCATTTTCCTGAAGAAGCCAGCTTTATCCAGCTGGATATCAATCCGGAAGCTGTGGGCCGAAACTGGCAGCCGGATCTTGCTCTGATTGGAGATGTTAAGACTGTGCTGCAGCAGCTGATGGATCAGCTTAACCGGCAGGGAAAGAGCAGGGAGCAGCAGTTAGAAATCAAAGAAAAAAGGTACGAGCTGAGAGAGGAGCTTGAAGAGCAGAAAGAAAAATTTCGGAAGAAAATCTTGTCTGACAAGAGAACTACCCGGGCCCTGCTGGCCCGGGAGATAATTCCAACGGCCAATCAAGTTTTTGGTCCGGAAACAATACTGGTAAATGAGAATGGCAGTCAGGATATCTGGTCCTATTTTCATCCCTATTATCGGGTTGAGAGCAGATTAGGCTGTATTCCGGTGGCTGAACAGACCTGCATGGGTATGGGGGTGGTGGGGGCAATTGCCGCCAGGCTGACCTGTCCCCAGCGCCCGGTCCTCTGCATTGCCGGCGACGGCGCCTTACAAATGTATATTCAGGAGATGGCAACTGCCGTCCAGTACAATGCTGGTTGTACCTGGCTGGTTTTAAACAACCGGGGGCTGGGCTGGATCAGAGCCAAACAGCAGCGGGCTGGTTTTTCCACCTATTCCACCGATTTCTCCTTCCAGCCTGATCTGACCGCTGCTGCAGAGAGCTTTGGCTGTCTGGGTTTTAAGGTGACCGAAATGGATCAATTGCGGCCGGCTCTCACTTCTGCTCTGGAAGCTAATGCTGAAGGTCAGCCGGTTCTAATTGACTGTGAGATAGAATACAACCCCGACATGTCTCATCTTGATGATGGCAAGTGGTGGGAAGGTTAATAAATTATTGCATTCCATATTAAGGTAAAGGAGTTGATCTGGTGAAATATACTCAGGCAGAAAGAGGAAGAACCTTTATTTTAAAGCTGGAGGATGGCGACAGGATTCCTGATGTCATTGAAAAATTTGCAGAAGCTGAAGAGGT
>PWHA01000165.1 GCA_003554685.1 Halanaerobiaceae bacterium | reverse complement strand
GGGAACTGCGGTGGTGCGAATTTCCAGAGGAATTCCGCTCCGGGAGAGGAGCTCTCCGGTCTGAAATATCTTAGCTGCTATTTTCTGGTTCTGATGCTGGTTTAGTGTTAGTTCCTGATAGCGCTTCCGGGGCAGTTTATAATCCCAGCCTACCATATCAAGCAGTTCCTGATTTAGCAACTGCTGCAGGATCAGGGGAAGGATGCCGTTAGTATCAAGACGAATCTTATAACCCAGCTCTTTGATCTGAGCAGAAAATTCAATCAGGTCAGGCTGGATCAGGGGCTCTCCTCCGCTGATAACCACTGCATCAAGATACTGCTGACGATCTTTAAGAAAATCCAGGATCTCATATTCTGGAAATAAATCAGTTTCCTGGCATATATCAGTTTCCTGGTACATATTATTTTTGTGTGATATATCATTTTCCGGAAATAAATCAGTTTCGGAGTCTATATTATTTTTTTGGCAGAAATCAGTTCCCTGATTTAAATTATTTTCCTGGTTTAAGTTATTTTCAGGGTGCAAATTTGATTCCGGAGGTAACTGAGATTGGGTCCTAACCAGTTCGGGATTGTGGCAGTAGGGACAGCGCAGATTGCAGCCAGCGGTAAATATTACCGCTGCAATTTCACCGGGATAATCCTGCAGTGTTAGAGGTTCCAGTCCGGCAATTTTCATAGGTCAGCTGCTCCTGACGTTCTGGTTATTTCCTCTTTAATATCCTCCTCTTCAATATCTTCAGCTTCAATATCATCCTCTTTAAAATCTTCATCTTCCTCAGCTTCAACTTCTTCAGCCTCAGCCTCGGCTTCGCAGAGCGGGCAGTAGTAATGCTCGCCGGCCAGATAGCCGTGGGTCGGGCAGATGCTGAAGGTCGGTGTGATGGTGTAGTAGGGCAGCTCGAAGTTTTCGGCAATCCGGCGGACCAGCTTTTTGGTGGATCCGATATCGGGCATTTTCTCGCCCAGGAAGCCATGGATTACGGTGCCGCCGGTATAAAGGGTCTGGAGGTTATCCTGAAGTTCCAGGGCTTCAAATAAATCGGTGGTATATCCGACCGGGATGTGGGTGGAGTTGGTGTAATAGGGGTCAGCCTCCTCCTCTACCACCCGCTTCTGGTTGGCGCAGATGATGTCATCGCCAAACCGCTCGCGGTCCAGTCGGGCCAGGCGGTAGGAGGTTCCCTCGGCCGGGGTGGCCTCCAGATTATAGAGGTTGTCGGTCTCTTCCTGGTATTCCACCAGCTTCTCCCGCATCTTATTCATGATATGCTCGGCAAAATTCCGGCCCTCTTCACTGGTAATGCTGGTTCCCAGGAAATTCAGCAGAGATTCGTTCATGCCATTGAGGCCGATGGTGTTAAAATGGTTTTTCCAGTACTCGCCGAAGCGCTCCTTGACCGAGCGGAGATAATACTTGGAATAGGGATAGAGGCCGTTCTCAGCCATGTTCTCCAGCATCCGGCGTTTGGTCTCCAGGCTCTGACGGGCAACATCCATCAGCTCATAAACCCGCTCCAGATAGTCCTCTTCATCTTCTGCCAGGTAGCCAATCCGGGGCATGTTGAGGGTGACTACTCCAATGGAACCGGTCATGGGATTGGCCCCGAAAAGTCCCCCGCCCCGCCTGCGCAGCTCCCGGTTATCCAGCCGGAGACGGCAGCACATGCTGCGGGCATCGGAGGGGTCCATGTCGGAATTTATGAAATTGGAAAAATAGGGAACTCCGTAGCGGGCGGTCATTTTCCAGACCGGATCCAGCACGGGATTATCCCAGTCAAAATCCTCTGTTATGTTATAGGTGGGAATGGGAAAGGAAAAGACCCGGCCCTTGGCATCACCGGACTGCATTACCTCGGCAAAGGCCCGGTTAAAAAGATCCATTTCCTGCTGAAATTCTCCGTAGGTGCGGTCCTGGGGCTCTCCTCCAATGATAACCGGTTCATCGGCCATGAAATCCGGCACCTTTAAATCCATGGTAACGTTGGTGAAGGGAGTTTGAAAGCCGACCCTTGTTGGGACATTAATATTAAAAATAAACTCCTGCATGGCCTGTTTAACGCCCTCATAATCGAGATTATCATAGGCGATGAAGGGTGCCAGCAGGGTGTCGAAGCTGGAAAAGGCCTGAGCACCGGCAGCTTCCCCCTGCAGGGTATAGAAGAAATTGACTATCTGACCCAGGGCTACCTTGAAGTGTTTGGGGGGAGCGCTTTCAATCTTGCTGCTAACTCCCCGAAAACCGGTGAGCAGCAGGTCCTGAAGATCCCAGCCGCAGCAGTAAACGCTGAGGTTGCCGAGATCATGAAGGTGAAAATCACCGCCAAGATGCATCTCCCGGGCTTCAGGAGAGTAGATTTCCTGGAGCCAGTACTGGGCGGTTATCTCCGAGGCAATAAAATTATTGAGACCCTGGAGAGAAAAACTCATGTTGGAGTTTTCGTTGACCTTCCAGTCGCTGCGGTCGAGATAGTTGTTCATGGCTCCGATAGCATCATCGAAAAGCTTTTTAGTATCGCGAATTTTGCTCCGCTGTTCCCGGTAAAGAATATAAGCTTTGGCAATTTCAGCATAACCCTTCTCGATTAATACCTTCTCAACCAGATCCTGGATTTGCTCGACATCCGGCATGCTTTTGCCGTCTTTATAGAATATTTTTAAGTAAGAAACTACCTCCCGGCTTATCTCTTTGCCGATATTTTTCTGTTCGGCACCTACGGCCCGAGCAGCTTTATTGACCGCATCGGTTATTTTGCTCTGATCGAAGGGAACCTGGGAACCATCGCGTTTTTTGATAAAACTTATTGTCATGATCGGCCTCCTTTGCCAATTATCTCTGATTACACTGAGAAAAGTCATTCCTGGGCAAATTTGTTTGATAAGATCATTG
>PWHA01000020.1 GCA_003554685.1 Halanaerobiaceae bacterium | reverse complement strand
GACATTCAGCAAAGCAGCCAGATATTCAGTATAGCAACCAGATACTCAGCAAAGCAGTCTGACATTCAGCAAAGCAACAAGACATTCAGTAAAGCAACCAGATACTCAGTAAAGTAGCCTGTTATTCAGCAAAACAGCCAGATATTCAGTATAGCAACCAGAGGATAAAAAAATAAAAGGTTTTGCTAGCTAGTTAAAGCAGGCAGTTTGAATTTCCTCAATTGCAGGTAAGTTAAATATCCTCAATTACTATATTTCAAGATCGAGAGTACATTTTCCTGCAGGATTTTGCCGGAGTGAGGTTAATAGTGATTTTTAGGACTAATTATCCCTTTTCTGGGAGCTGGTTGAATTGACAGGGGGAAAAAGAGGATAATCATTTTTTTTCTAGAAGTTAACTATAGTAGTTTGCTGCTAGTAGTTTACTTTTTGGTAGCAATTAGCAGTAATTTTTTGCCTGCTGCTGAATTTGTTTACCAGGGAGTGCCAATTTGTTAACAGGGATTGACCGGGAGGGCCTTTTAGCTGGCTTTCCGATTTCTTGATTTCTCTAAAATTTCTCTAAAATAATAAAATAACAGCCGGGATTGCTCTTAAGCCTGGTTCGGAATTAGTTCAGGTTCACCTCTATTCCAAAATCCCGGCCTGGTCAACGGCTGCTTAAAACCGGTCTAACCGGTGCCTCTTTAAGCTAAAATATTGAAAGTCAGGCCGGCAGCTAGCTATGCAAACCAAAATATTTGTCGGATTAAGGCATTTGACGGATTTAGGCTGAGTCAGTATAATGGACTTGTCGGAAAATTTTTACCCGGTGATTTTAAGAGAGATCTCAGAATAAAGGATAACTCAAACTAAAACTGCCTGCCCCTTACTAGGCACCCCAGGAGAGGAAAATAGAACTGCCTATTTCACAATAAGTTACAGGCTAAAGGGCAGGTAAAAAGCTATAAGATAACAGTTAAGCTCAGTTAAGCAAGTTAATTTGTTCAAAGGAGTGAGGGAATTAGATGAAGGAAATGAATCAGAATAAAGGCAGGTCAGAGACAGCCGAGATGGAGATTGATCTGCGGGAGTTATTTTATCTGATCTGGAGACGAAAAGTGCTGCTGATTCTGCTGGTGGTGGGGGCCGTGCTGCTGACTTACTATGCCACCACCCTGATACCGTCAGAGTATCGGGCCACCAGCCAGGTTTTAATTACTGAAGATGAAGAAACCTTAAGGGAATACATATCTCCCGAGGCCAGAACCCTGATAACCTCCCGGAATGCTCAGATTTATCAGGAGATGCTGAGAAGCCGGACCTTTCTGGAGCAGGTCAGTGCCAGCCTGAATCAGTCCGCCGGACTGACGGTAGAGGCCGAGGCCGCCCAGGACGAGGACGGGGGAGGCCAGGAGAGGGCTGAGTCCACCCGCCAGGACAGCCTGCCGGCCAGGTTACTGGCCTGGCCCGGGAATCTCCAGGAGGGGCTTAAGAACCTGCTGGGCTGGACCGCCAAAGAAGGAGAAATTACCGCCCGGGAGCTTCGCGAAAATATTGTCAGCATCCGCTCGGGAGCGGTTGATAACCTGCTGATAATCGAGGCCACCCATACCAGCCCGGAAGCCGCCCGGGAAATCGCCAATACCATGGTGAGTGTACTGGAGGACAGGCATTATCAGCGCCAGGTCAGTGATCTGGATCGGGCCCTGGAATTTATTTCCGGGCAGCTGGAGGAAGTGCGCGGCACCATTGTCAGCCTGGAGGAAGAGATTGCCAGGCTTGAGGATGCCGAGGACGAGGAAGAATTAGCTGTCGAAGAGCCCGAGGAGGGCGGCGGTGAGTACAGCTATCAGCTGAATGAAGCCCGGATTGAGCTGCTGGAGATCCAGTCCCGGCTGGATAATCTCGAGGCTCTGGATTTTGCCGGCTCGGGAGAGCTGGCCGAAGAGAGGGAAAGGCTGACCGCCCGGGAAGCGGAACTTAAGGAGGAAATAGCCTATTACGAAGAGGAGCTTGCTGACCGGGAACTTTTTGCCGGAGGGCAGCAGCCCTCGCTGAGCTTTTTAAAATCGGAGAAGGAAATTGCGGAAAGAACCTACAACATGCTGCGGGAAAGACAGGAAGAGACCCGGATCCAGAAAAACATTCAGCCCACCGAGATTGAAATACTGGAAAGTGCCATCCTGCCGGAATCTCCGGTCTATCCCCGGCGGAATCTGATGATTGCCATTGCCGCGGTGCTGGCTCTGATGGTGGGGCTGGGGATTATCTTTCTGCTGGAAGTCTTTGATACCAGGATTAAAAGCAAAGAACAGCTGGAAGCCCTGACCGGGCTGCCGGTTCTGGGAGTAATTCCAGACATTGAAGAGAATAATGATTAGGGGAAGGGGCAGCCGATGAAGAGACACCACCGAAGCAAAAAATACAAAGAACAGGCTCTGCTCTATAATCTTGAGCCCAAATCACCGCTGGTAGAGGCCTACCGAAATATGAGAGCCAATCTTAATTTTTTAAGCCCGGATCGGAAACTGACAAAGATATCCTTTACCAGCACTGATATTGGAGATGGCAAAACCATGACGCTCTGCAATCTGGCCATTATCATGGCCCGCAATGAGCAGCAGGTTTTAATTATCGATGCTGACCTCCGCCGGCCGAAAATTCATAAATATCTTAACCTCACCAATCTCAAGGGCTTAACCGATGTGCTGACAGGTGAGGTAAGTCTGGAAGAGGCAGTCCAGGAAGGTGTTGAAGAGGGTTTAAAGATTCTGCCCTCAGGCAGCCTGCCGCCCAATCCCGCAGAGCTGCTGGCCTCTCAGAGGATGAGCGAGCTTTTAGAAGAGGTTGCAGCCGGGGCTAATATTGTTTTAATTGATGCGCCGATTATCACGATTTCCGATGCCGCCAT
>PWHA01000057.1 GCA_003554685.1 Halanaerobiaceae bacterium | reverse complement strand
TTTCCTGCTCCATAAAAATTCTCACATCCCACCAGATTTTTGGCATCCTGATAATATCCCGGGCGCCCCATTTTTCCTCCCGGCCTATAGCCAGAACATATTTGCCGGTGTCCCCCTCCCGGGAGAAAACTGCCAGATGATATACTCCCGATTCCGGAGCAGTAATGGTATCCTGCTGCCTTCTCCAGTAGGATGTTTGAGTGAAGTGCTCCCGGAATACCGCACTCTCTTCCTGATGATAGCCCCTCACTATTACACCTTCGCCCTCCCGAATATCCAGCCTGGCTTCAACCTCTTCCCGGTTCAGGTCATCATAATAGTTTTCCAGGCCAGGTCCAATCAGGGCAAAATCGGGAGTGAAATTTTCCAGGCGGTCCAGAACAGGTACCAGCATTTCAGCAAAAATTTCCTCACCAGCTTCTGCGGTAAAACGGTAATACTCTATTGTTTCTGTTTCATCAAGCTGACTGTAAGCTGCCCAGGAAATCTTGTGATCCTCAACAACAATCGGCTCTTCTATTGTGGCCGCCACATCAGTATCCAGCGGAATATGAGCCTGAACATTACTGCCGGAAAAAAGCAAAATCAAAACCAACAAAAGAAATATCCAGCACCAGTCATAACTGTGATAAGATAAAATATTCTTCAATCTATTCACCTCCAGCAACCCAAACTTGTATTTTAATAATTTTCTAATTTTAATAATATACCGCTGGCAAAATATCAGCCTGAATAAGACTGTTTTAGCCGGGCAGTACCATAGAGCTATATAAATATTATACAATAATTAATAAATCTTAACAATATTTTGTTTTATAATCCGATTATAAAATAATGATTAACCCCCAAAAAGGTCTATCTCGCAATTTAATAATCAAAAACACACTATGTGTAGTATTTAATTGACTTGACCCCTACTATATATGGTAGCATAAAAAGGTCTTAAACCTTTTTGTGGGCAAACCAAATAATGAATTAAATCATGAAATAAATCTGGAAGAAATCGATAAATAATTGGAAGGTAATCGATAAGCAAGTAATCAATAAGTAATTGGTAAATAATCAAAAAGAAAATATTTTTGAATCTATAGACGCCTTGCTGCATATAAGTATCAATATAACAGAATAAATATAACAGAATAACATATAAAGCCCAGGATGCTTTGACAGAGGTAATCACCCTGTAATATAATTAATTGATAGTTATAATATAAATTATATGAGGAGATAAATTATGCAATTAACAAATAAATCAGAGCGTCTGGGAACCGAAAAGATAGTTCCTCTGCTCATAAAGCTTTCTGTACCGGCAATCATCGGCATGTCTGTTCAATCTCTTTATAATATAGTCGACAGCATTTACATAGGGAGGGTCAGCAAGGAAGCGCTTGCTGCTCTATCTCTAGCCTTCCCCATTCAGATGGTTTTAATCGCTATCGCTGTGGGAACAGGGGTGGGTACCAGTTCACTGATATCACGGCTGCTGGGTGAGAACAGGCCAGAAAATGCCAGCAATGCAGCCCGACATGTTATGATCATGACCGCATTTTACGGCCTGGCAATCGGTCTGGTAGGCTTTTTCTTCTCAGAAAATATTTTTGCTTTTATAGCTGAAGATCCTGAGTTGATTAAACTGGGTCAGGAGTATATCAGAATTATTCTCCTGGGTTCCCTGGCCATGTTTTTTCCTCTGATTGCCAGTGATGTTCTCCGGGGAGAGGGAAACACCTTTATCCCCATGCTAACACTGATCCTGGGAGCTGTTATCAATATAATTATCGATCCTTTCCTGATCTTTGGCATCGGCTTTTTCCCGGAATTGGGAGTGGCTGGAGCAGCCTATGCCACCGTCTTCTCCAGGTTTATCAGCGGATTGTTTATTGCCTGGATACTATTTAAGGGAGACAACCAGGTCAAAATTAGATTTGAGAGATTCAAATTTAATTTTGGTATTATCATGGATGTCTATCGAGTTGGACTGCCGGCAATGGTCATGCAGTTTCTGGCGAGTTTCATGATTTTCGGAGTAAACAGAATAGTGGGCAGCTTTGATGTGCTGGCAATTGCAGTGATGGGTATCTATTTTCGGCTGCAGTCCTTTGTTTTCATGCCTGTTTTTGGACTCTGCCAGGGATTTATGCCAATTGTGGGTTATAATTTTGGCCACCGAAAACCAGCCCGCATGAAAAGAACAATTAAATTCGGAACACTGATTGCCTTTGCCTTTACCATCTCCGGTTTCATTGTTTTCCAAGCTTTTCCCCGGCAATTAATCTCTCTCTTTAATAATGATCCGGAATTAATAGAAATCGGGGTAACTGCCCTAACCCGCCTCAGCCTGGCCTTTCCTCTCATCGGACCGGCAATTATTGGTTCCACTACCTTTCAAGCCATCGGTAAAGGGCTGCCCAGTTTGATTATTTCTTTCTCGAGACAGATTGTTTTGCTGCTGCCAATCATGTATCTCCTGGGGAGATTTTACGGTTTGGATGCTCTCTGGTATGCCTTTCCTCTGGCTGAGGTTCTGGTTTTCGGGGTGATGGTTTTCTGGCTGAAGGATACTCTGGAAAAATCCTGGGAAAATATGGCCGGCGAAAGAGCTGCCTGAATGTTTTAACTGTGATCCGGTCCGGGTCAGGAGAAAGATTGATCGAACCAATCAGGAGGTGAAGGTTAAGATGCAGGAAATTTACTGCAACGAAATCATAGCCAGAGCTTTAAAAGTTGCTGCCAGATGCCATCAAGGAGACAGCAGAAAGGAAAGCAAAACTCCCTATATAGTTCATCCTGTGGAGGTGGCAATGATCCTGCAAAATCACTTTGACGATGAGGAATTAATTGCTGCCGGACTGCTGCATGACACTCTGGAAGATACCGGACTTACAAAAGAGGAACTGAG
>PWHA01000332.1 GCA_003554685.1 Halanaerobiaceae bacterium | reverse complement strand
CTTTAGAATAAGATTCCGCCGTATAGTGCCCGGAAATTTTCTGATTATCAATACTAAGCCCAATCACAACTTCCCCTCTAATACCGGCAAGAGTCCCTGATAATGTTCCTCCCTCAACATCCTCTTCCTCCGGCCAGTCCATTATCTCATCATTATAATCATTGGTAATGGTAAAAATCGAGTGGTGTTCCGGGGTTTCCAGGCCCGAAATGAATATTTCAGCATTATATTGCCTGGTAAAGAAGTTTAGCAAATCACAGGCTGTTAAAGTTACAGCCATCAGAGAAATCAATATCAGCAGGCTGAAAGCCTTGAATATTTTATTCTTATATTTTTTATTCTTATATTTTATAAAATAATATAGCAAATTATTTTTTCTCCTTTATTGTTCTTTACTGCCTTATTATTTAAACTTTTACCTCACTTTTTCCTTAGCTTGAAAAATAGCATGAATTTGCAGAAAAATAAATATTTCAGCAATCTCCCTGTCAACAGCTAATCTGGTAGACAGCTTGCTATTCAATTTCTCTCACTTCCAGTTTGACCGGCTTAACTTCCTCAGCATCGGTCAGATCAATATCCAGTTCATCATAATAATCTCCTGGATCCCGTTCTCCGGTGCTCTGCACATCCAGATGAGCCTGCAGTTGATATTTACCCGGCGGTAGTCCGGAAAAATTAACTATTCCCCCGGAAACCGGCAGTTCTTGCTTTCCCCATGCTACCAGTTGCCCTGATTCTTCCCGCAGTAGATAAACAGTTATATTATCCGGGCGGAGCAGAGCCCAGTAAGCATTTATCAAACCAGCATCCCCGATGTCTTGAGAAACACCAGCCAGTTGCATGCTGGTACTCTTCAGAATACTGCGAACCCTATCTTGATCCCGGGAAAATCCATTAGCCAGCATCAATCCAATAACACCACTAACATGAGGAGCAGCCATTGAGGTGCCTTCCATAAATTTGTAGTCAGCAGAAGCAGAAAAAGAAGACCCGTTGCTAGTGTAGGTACTTAATATACCATCTTTCCAGCCCCGGTTGCTGCTGTCCACCTTTAAATCGCCTCCCGGAGCCAGCACATCCAGCTCGGAACTATAATTAGAATAGCCCGTCAGTCCGGGCTCTTCAGGATAGTTAAAATCTACAGCTCCCACAGAAATTACTTCGGAAAAAGCAGCAGGATAAAGCAGTCCCTTTTCTCCTAAATTTCCGGCAGCAGCTACAATAATGATACCCTCTTCTCGGGCTTCTTCAACAGCAGCCTTAACAGTTTCAGATTTGTTTGCTCCTCCCAGCGAGAGGTTGATTATATCAACTGGTTGAGAAATTTGGGGGTTTTCAGTCAATCCAGCAGCATAACGAATCCCCCTGGCAATATCAACCCAGCTGCCTACATTATTCTCCAGAACCTTTACAGGAACTAAAGTGCTATCCCACATTACACCGGCCACACCTCTATTATTATTAGTGGCAGCAGCAATAATTCCCGCAACATGAGTTCCATGGCCCTCCAGGTCGTTAAAATTATTATTATCAGCAATAACATTATAGCCATCTGTTTCATCAATTTGTCCTGCCAGATCAGGATGATTGCTGCTAATCCCTGTATCGAGAACAGCAATCCTGACATTCGAGGAACCGGTAGAGCTCGACCAGGCCTGAGGCAACCGAATCTGAGAATAATTCCACTGATAACTGTAATAGGTATCATCAGGATGATTTACTGTCAGGGCATAGTAGCTGTAATTTGGCTCAGCATAACTAATCTGGGGATTGGACTGGAGTTCACTGATAAACTCGGACAGAACATCTGCTTCCCCATTTTTTGTCAAAGGAGGCTTGAAGACAGCGTAATTACCCTCCCGGCTTATTTTCAGAGCTTGATAGCCTTCCCCTTCCAGATTATCAAGCAGTTCTGATAAATCTATTTCTTCAGCAAAGCCCACTACAATTTCGTCAGCTTGCTTTCTGTCTGCAAAAATTTTATCTCCGGGAGAAACCGATGAAAATCCCACCTCACGGCTGACAGCACTCAGGTCAGTCAGTTCTTTAGTATGAAAATCATCCAGCGGTGAGGCTGGAAAGCTGTGCTTTACCGCTATTTCTGCGGTTATTTCCCGGTTATGTAAATAGGGACATTTTCTGCTGCAGGATGTTAAAAGCAGCGGAAACAGTAAAATAATAAAAATCAAGAAAAATTTTGCCGGTTTGCTATTATAATCTCTACCAGTCATTGCAATTTTAATTGCTTTCACTAATTTATCCCCCTATATTTAACCAGATTGCACCTGATAAATACTAACCATAAATCCTTATCATAAATCCTAATCATAAATCTTAACACCTGGCTTTCATTCCTATCTCCCTTCTCTTCATCCTCCCAGGATTCCAAATCCGCTTATTTATTTCCTTGTCTTTTGTCGGATTACTTTAGTCGGATTATTTATAAATTCTCTATTCTAAAGCAAAATTCCTGCCTGCTATTATAACTCTTCCAAAAAATTAAAGCAGCCTCAACCAGAAAAATCTCTTAATCAAGGCTGCCTGAACCAGTACCATATAACTTACCCTGCATTATTCAACATTTTTGTCTTTTTTGTATATCTCTCAGTATTTTGTCTTAAAGTTGATTGCCTGTTTTAACCTGACAAATTACAAGAGTTAGCCTGGTATTAGCATTTACCCTGACATTATTCCAGGAGTACCTCCAGGGTATCGAACAGCACCTCACCATCTTCTACTGTCAGCGAATCTTCCCGGTAAACAACCTTCCTGTACTCATAGGGCTGTTCTGCATCATAAACAATACCCCCCTGAATTGTAACATCATATTCTCCTGCTTCGACCAGCAGAGCAAAATGTCCTAGGTTGTTGGTAAACCTATCATGAATATCTTCATAAACCACTCTATCGACAACT
>PWHA01000340.1 GCA_003554685.1 Halanaerobiaceae bacterium | reverse complement strand
TCACATCATACTCATTGGCACAGTAAATTATATCCTTTTCAAAATCTCTAAGACTCTCGGCTGCTGTTTCAATAGCCTCGGGATCAAAGGCTCTAATTGCCGCTCCCCGGGAAATAAGTTCTGGCAGTATTGTCAGGGCGGGGGACTCCCTCATATCATCGGTTTCTGGTTTGAAGCTCAAACCCAGCACGCCCAGAGTCTTGCCGCTAAGGTCTTCTCCCAATTCGGCAGTAATTTTGCCTACCATATGATGCTTCTGACTTTCATTGGCTGCAATTCCTGCCCGGATAACTTTGAGATCTATTCCCAGATCACCAGCAATATTAACAATTGCCCTGGTGTCCTTGGGAAAACAGCTGCCGCCATAGCGCGGTCCGGCATGGAGAAATTTATCACCAATCCTGCCATCCATCCCCATAGCCCGGGCTACGGTCTGAACATTGGCATTAACCTTTTCACAGAGGCGGGACATCTCATTAATAAAGGAAATTTTGCTGGCCAGGAAGGCATTGGAGGCATATTTAATCATCTCTGCTGTTTCCAGATTGGTATAGACAAAGGGCACATCATTTAAGTACAGCGGACGATAAATTTCGGTAAGAATATCCCGGGAACGCTCATGTTCAGTGCCGATCACCACCCGGTCGGGATGGGTAAAATCATGGACAGCCTTGCCTTCCCGCAGAAATTCAGGGTTGCTGACCACATCAAAATCAAAATCCACTTCCCTTTTATCAAGCTCTTCCTGAATTACTTCAGCCACCTGCCGTCCGGTTCCGATGGGAACCGTTGACTTATTAACCACAATCCGAAAACCATCCATCTGCTGCCCCACCGAGCGGGCCACCTTAAGCACATTGGTAATATCAGCTCTGCCATCATCATCGGGTGGGGTTCCCACCGCAATAAATATTACCTCACTTTCTTTAATTGCTCCGGAGGTATCGGTGGTGAATGTTATTCTTTCATCCTTAAGATTACGCTCCAGCAATTCCTGCAGTCCCTGCTCATAGATGGGAACCTCTCCCTGTTTTAGCCGATTTATCTTTTCTTCATCTATATCAACATTAATGATGGTATTACCGAAGTCAGCCAGACAGACTCCTCCCACCAGGCCAACATAGCCCGTGCCCATTATGCTTATTTTATTCTTATACACCTCTAATTCCCCCTCAAAATAAATCTAAATAATTTTTTTCTTTCTAAATAATTTTTTCTGGCAGATTCCTTCCAAATCATACTCTTTTCATATTCTCACAGGTTATGTATTTCTGGCTGTTCTATTTTCTGGCTGTTCTATTTTAACTCAGATAGCCGAAATTATAACTGTCTTTCAGTCACAGGCCGTAAACTTCTTTAATATAAGCAACCTCCCCTGCCAGACCGGCAGCTATATCAACCTCCGGAGAAAAATTCAACATTTTCTTAGCCCGACTGAGGTCGGCCGAGGTGTGGCGGACATCTCCGCTAACCCGGGACTGATAGTCCCTTTTAGCCTGGCAGCCGGTAATCTCTTCAATCAGGTCGATGGTTTCGTTCAAAGTAATGTTTTCCTCACCGCTGCCGATATTAAAGATCTCTCCCTCAAGACTGCTTTCAGCTGCCAGCAGGTTGGCCTCTACCACATCATCAACATGGGTAAAGCTCCGGGACTGCTCTCCGTCACCAAAAATAGTTAACTTTTCCCCGGAGAGGATGGCTTTAATAAAAATATGAAAGGCCATATCCGGCCGCTGCCTCTCTCCAAAAACGGTGAAGTAACGCAGAGAAATAACCGGAAGTCCAAAATTGTGATGATAGAGCTGACAGAGATTCTCAGCAGCCAGCTTGGAAACCCCGTAGGGTGAAACCGGCCTCGTCCTGCCCTCCTCCCGCATGGGAAGATCATCGGTCTCACCATAAACCGAAGAGGAGGAAGCATAGATAAATTTAGCTATCTTAACTTCCCGGGCTGCCTCGAGCAGCTGCTGGGTTGCCAGGATGTTGCTGTTGGAATAAACCGAAAATTCCTCTCCCCAGCTGGCCCTGACCCCGGCCTGAGCAGCCTGGTGAAAAACCCAGTCAACTCCCTGGAGAGTCTCAGGCAGGTTTAGCTCCAGCAAATTCTCCTCCAGCAGGCTAAAATTATCTGCTTCCTTTAAATTTCTGAGATTATATTCTTTCAGCCGGCGGGAATAGTAATCACTGAAACAATCTATCCCCAGCACCTGATGGCCCTCCGCTACCAGCCTTTCAGCCAGCCGGGAGCCGATGAAACCGGCGGCACCTGTTACCACTGTCTGCAATTTTATCCCTCCAGATCCTGCCTTCATTCCTGAATCTGTTTAAAACCTTCGGCCTCCCCAGAGGTTGATTGCTGCTCCTCCAGAAATCTCCGGTCAAAAACAGCTTCCCTGATATTGGACCTGTTGGGCTCATAGGTCTCAACCATTTCAGTAAGTCCTTTCACTACAGCCCCGGACTTACCCTTATCCAGCTGAATTTCCAGATCTTTTATATCCTGAAATAAATCTTCTTGACAGCACTCTTGAATATCGCTGATAAATATTCTCTCATGCTCGGTAGCTATATTATTCTCCTGATCATTTAATAATTCTTCATAGAGTTTCTTACCCGGTCGCAAGCCGGTAAACTTAATCTCAATATCCTCCCCGGGGGTTAAACCCGAAAGCTGAATTAAATCTCTGGCCAGATCCAGAATCTTTACCGGCTCTCCCATATCCAGCACAAAAACTTCTCCTCCACTGCCAAGAGAACCGGCCTGAATAACAAGCTGGGCAGCCTCAGGAATGGTCATAAAATATCTTTTCACCTTGGGATGGGTAACGGTGACCGGCCCTCCCGAAGCTATTTGTTCCTTAAAGATCGGCACCACACTGGCGCAGCTGCCCAGGACATTGCCAAAACGGACTGCCATAAAATTGGTTTG
>PWHA01000163.1 GCA_003554685.1 Halanaerobiaceae bacterium | reverse complement strand
CACAATCAAAAAGCTGTTACTTGACTTAGATTTCCTGAACTTAAATAAAGTGAAACTGGTCATGGACCGGGGCTTTTACAGCACCGATAATATTAACGCTCTTTACAAAAACCATTACAAATTCCTAATTGCGGTCAAAATATCATTAAACTTGGTTCAGCAATATCTGGAGCAAGTCCGCGAAAAGATGCTATCAAGAGCCCATTACAGTTCAAAGCACAAGCTGAATTACTATACTTTCTCGATTCCCTGGCCCTACACTGAAACCAAAAAACGCAGTGGGTTAATAGAATCTTCCGAGCGCAGGATGTACCTGCATCTTTACCACAATGCCCAAAAGGCCACAGATGACAAGGCTGCCTTCAACGAACTGTTGGACCAGCTCGAATCTGAGCTTTTATCTGGCAGCTCTAACCCGGCCCATGAGAAACTTTACCGCAAGTACTTCCAGGTCAAAAAGACCCCGGTGCGAGGGGTCCAATTGACCCCGAAGCAGGATGCAATCGAAATGGCTGAAAAAAATTACGGCTACTTTGCCCTAATCTCCAATGATATCAAAGATCCCTTAACTGCACTGCAAATCTACCGGAGCAAGGATTTAATCGAAAAGGCCTTCGGCAACTTAAAAGAAAGACTTAATTTACGCCGCACCTCGGTTTCTTCCGAAGAAAACCTTGACGGCAAGCTTTTTGTACAGTTTGTAGCCCTGATCTACCTGGCCTATATCGACACGGCAATGCGCGAAAACGGTCTTTACCGCGATTACACCCTGCAGGGACTGCTCGATGAACTCGACATCATTGAACGTTTCGAGCACCCGGGCAAGCACCATCACCTCGATGAGGTGACGAAAAAGCAACTCGAGCTCTACCGGCTGCTTGGAGTGGATGCGCCGGCATAGGTATAAAATCCCGGGAATTCAGATGATTAAGCAAGCGTTTTAAACCGTATTTGATATTAGGAGTTTTGATCACAAGATGAAAGACTTGAGTAAGCAGCAATTTATAAATTTATTTTATAATACGGTAGATTTAAATTATCTTTTTAAAATGCATGGCATGCAAAAAATCAAGGGTATTTCTATCAACAGCATTGATAAAGGTGATAATTTCCTAGAGAAGGCTTACGATCTATTTGAAGATTTACAAAACGCATTTAACATAGAAGATAAGTCAATTTTAGAGATTGGTTCTGGTTTTGGTGGTTTTCTACTTTTAAGTAATTTGCGAGGAATAAAAACTACTGGTGTGGAACCAGACCAGAAAAGAGTTCTGGTAACAAGATCCATTTTAAAGGCATTTGGTTTAAATACAGATTTAGTCTACTGCACACCAGCCGAATCTTTACCCTTCAATAGCAATTCATATGATTTTGTTGTTTCTTGCCAGGTATTAGAGCATGTTGAAGACCCGCGAAAAGTAATTTATGAGTCTATAAGAGTTTTGAAGCCCAATGGTCTTATCTACTTTATATTTCCCAACTATAATTCTTTTTACGAGGGACATATTGGAAAAGCGTGGGCACCATTTATTAACAAAAAGAATGCAAAATACTATTTAAAGCTGTTGGGATTGAAAGAATATAAGCTCAAAAATATCAATTTTTTAAAGCCAAAACTAATCGAAAAGTACTTAAAAGATTATAGGAATGAAATAGAAATTTTGAGTTTGGGGGAGAAAGAGTTTGTTGAAAAATACTTTAGTAGAAAACAAATTTATAAGGTAAAAAATAAATATCTTGCTAAAATACTCAAGCTTATATTTTTCATAAAAGCGGATAAATTAATGGCACATTTATTGATATGGCTAAAGTGGTATTACCCTATAGTAATGATTGTTAAGAAAAAATAACTCCAAGGTTTGTTTAAATAATAGTTGTTTATCATATAAACGTTATTATCCAAGAAATCTAATTTAGGTGTTTTTGGTTTTAAAAGAACATATACTATTATTGCTTGAGCAGTCATGAAAATTTTATGCAAAACAGTGTTATAAAGCTCTTACCTTAGTGGCTTTTTTACGATTTCAAGGTAAAGGTAAAATATGTTTTTTTTGCAGCACAACTTGCTATGATATAGTATAATATTAGTGGAAGCTAATATATTGCAGACACGAAAGGTTTATCAACCTTAATGCATATTTACATAATCGCCCAGTACCTGAACCTTTACGAACAGGGCGAAGATCGATTCTTTAAGCTGGGCCGGGAATTAAATTCCCGGGGGCATGATGTAACTGTTTTTACTACCAGCAGCGCCGTCGATCTAGACCTGGGTAAAAAAAAGATCGGGCTGGTGCAAAAAAACGGCCTGAAAACAATCGCTTTTAACGTTTACTGGCATCTGCAGATGGGCGGCCTGAAGAAGATGTTTGCTTACCTGCAGTTTGCCCGGATGACTTCGAGGCAGGGGCAAAGGCATCCCAGGCCGGATCTGATTATTACCGCCTCTCCGCCTCTGACAACGGCCCTGCCGGCGCTTAAGCTGAGCGAGTTTTACCAGGCGCCGGTGGTGATAGAAATCCGGGAACTGTGGCCCGATGGTCCGGTGCAGCGGGGAACTTTACGTAACCGGCTGCTGATTAAGGCCTTCAGGCGCCTAGAACACAAAGCTTACGAGAAGGCAAACCGCATTATTTCTTGCAGTATTGGGGTTGCTGAGGCGCTTAAAGGACGCCTGGTTGAGCAGGAAAAGGTGCACGTTATTGAAGAAGAGACCGATGGCCGGTTGTTGAGCGAAAAATATGAACATGTTTTTAAAGGGCTTGTTTTCAAAGGGCTCAGTGAAAAAAACAAGTTAAACGATAGTAGTTTACCACACAGGGAGGAAGGAAAATGAGCGATTCGCGCAATACTAATAGAAGCGGTTCGCGTATCGAGTTGAGCAGGAAAAGAAAAGCTGCCAGAAAGAATAAACTTTACCGCATCCTGGCCGCGGT
>PWHA01000312.1 GCA_003554685.1 Halanaerobiaceae bacterium | reverse complement strand
GTTGGTCTCCTGACTGAGACGGGCCACCTCATCTCTGATGGTCGAGACATCAACCTGCCGCATAATTTTCTCCTCACCTCTCTTTTTGTTTTTTCGCCTGAATCCTGCCTGACCTCTCTCGGTAAACTTTCTGCCTTCTGCTTAAATTTTCTGCCTTTCAGATATATTTTATGACTTTCAATTAAACTTTACGCCTTCTGCTTAAATTTTCTGCCTTCCACATAAATATACTGCCGGCTGATAGCTGCCAATCTTAACCTTCGCCCAGCCGCAAGAGCTGCTAATTAGAATACTTGCGAAAAGCGCTGATGAAAGCCTGCTGGGGAGCTTTCTTCAAAAATTCAGCATTTATTTCCTCCGGCCGGAGCTTCAGGTTGCCGGCCCGCAGGGTGATGAGCCTGAGAGCTTCCATCATATTGGAAAGATCAAAGGACTGGGGACAGCGGGAAGAACAGGAATGACAGGAGGCACAGAGCCAGATGGTTCTGGCATTGAGCGCCTTATCCTTAGCTCCCAGATGGAGATAGCGAATAATCTGATGGGGCAAAATTTCCATTTCTTTTGCCATGGGACAGCCGGCCGAACATTTACCGCACTGATAGCAGGCCGATATCTTTTCTCCGCTGATCTCCTCAACCTTGACGATAAAGTTATCTCTAAGCTGTTCTCTTGATATTTTCATTCTTTGCTCACCTCATTTCCTTACTCTCACTCTTAAAAACAGCGGTGATTTAAAAAGAACCCTCTGCAGAATAATCCGGAAGCAGCATCGGCGAAACCCGATCGGTCTCTACTCCTCCCTCTTCCAGCATCCGGTTGTAATCTTTAACGTGATCCAGCGACAGTCTGCCAGGTTTAACTTCCCGGACTCTTTCAGCAGCAGCCCGACCTGCCCGGCGGCCGAAAACCAGCACATCCAGCAGGGAATTGCCCATCAGCCTATTTTTTCCGTGAACTCCACCGGAGGTTTCTCCGGCCACAAAGAGATTTTTTATCCGGGTTTCACAGCTGGCATCGATTTCCACTCCGCCATTCTGATAATGCAGGGTGGGATAGATCAGGATGGGATCTTCGGTAATATCAATATCAAAGCGGTCAAACTGCCTGAACATAGCCGGCAGCTCTTTTTTTAAGGTTCCCTTACCGTGAATCTGATCAATCATGGGAGAATCCAGCCAGACTCCCTTCATGCCTGTAGGAGTTTCTATCCCCTTGCTCCGGGACTCACACTCCCTGATAATAGCCGAAGCTTCAGCATCCCTGGTCTCCAGGGGATAAACAAACTGCTCACCCTCAGTATTAACCAGCTGAGCTCCCAGCCCCCGCACCTTTTCGGTTATCAGGAGACCGACAATCTGTTCGGGAAAAGCCGCTCCGGTGGGGTGGAACTGGGTGGAGTCCATGAAGAGCAGATTGGCTCCAGCCCGGTAAGCCATCACCAGGCCGTCAGCTGTGGCTCCATAATGATTGGTGGTGGGAAAACCGGAAACATGAATCCGGCCAAAACCCCCGGTAGCCAGAATCACGGTTTTTGCCCTGATCACCATATATTCTTCAGTTTCCAGATCGTAGAGCACCGCCCCCTGACAGCTGCCCTCTTCGGTCAGCAGCAGCTCTACCGCCGGCAAAAATTCAATCGTGGGTATCTCTCTGTTCTGAACTTCATCCCGCAGAGTGCGCATAATTTCAGCTCCGCTGTAATCCCGGGCCGAATGCATTCTTTTCCGGGAGGTTCCCCCGCCGTGGCGGGTTACCATCCGACCATCTTCTTCCTTATCATACATGTATCCCAGATCCTCCAGCCATTTGCCAACTTCAGGAGCGTCCATGACCAGAGCCTTCACCAGATCAGGTTTGTTGGCAAAACCTCCGCCGCCCATGACGTCCAGAAAATGAATGGCCGGCGAATCATTTTCTTTATCGGCGATCTGAATGCCGCCCTGGGCCATCATGGTATTGGCATCGCCCATCCGGAGCTTGGTTACCTGAAGCACCTCAGCTCCCAGGGCATCGGCAATCAGAGCAGCCGAACTGCCCCCTCCCCCGCCTCCAATAACCAGCACATCAACCTCTCTGTCAACTTCCAGGCTGAAGCTGTCGGGGTCGATCATGCTTCTGGCCTCAAGAATATCGACTACTTCATGGGGCAGGCTCTGACCTCTGTTGGCCCCCACTTTAACCTCCCGAAAGGCATCATCCCGGTAATCAGGATGAAAATTTTCCAGCAATTCCTTCTTTTCCTCCGGTGACAGCATGGGATAGGTCTCGTCCAGCCGCTTCTTTCTGGTTTCTTCAACCTTTTTAATGGCAGCCCTCATCTTGTCAGGATAGGACACTCTTACTCACTCCTTTTAGTGACACAGTTTGGTCATTCTCCTTCAATATCCCGTTCATTGTATAATTTCTCCAGCCCTTCCCGGTCTTTAGCAATCAACTCATCAACTTCTTTTTCTATCCTGCCATCTTCAATTTCCCGCACCCGCTCCTCCAGATGTCCGGCATTAGGAAGAATATACTTGCCGTAAATTCTCCGGGCTAAAATGGCGACATTATGCTGAACCAGCTCCGCCGGGCAGCGGGAGGCACAGAGACCGCACATGATGCAGTCAAAAGAGAGATTGGCAACTTTTTCGATATCTCCCCGAATGGCAGCGTTCATATAATCCATAACTTCCAGCTCCTGAGGGCAGGACCTGGTGCAGGTATTGCAGCCCAGGCAGCGGTTAATTTCAGGATAGAGCTGCCTTAAAATATTTGTCTCCGGTTCCAGCTCTTCGATATCATATTTCTTTTTTATGGCCGGATAAAAAGGAATCATGGAAAGATACATATCCTCTTTTACCACCGTCTGGCAGGCCAGTCCCTCCTGCACCCGGTAATCACCCTTGATGCGGTAGACGGTAGCGCAGGCACCGCAAAATCCTCCCCGGCAGCCGCAGCC
>PWHA01000267.1 GCA_003554685.1 Halanaerobiaceae bacterium | reverse complement strand
GCCTTTGCCCGGTCGGCAAATTCACTCAAAATATTTTTATTCTGGCAGGGCTCAACTTCCTCTTCTCCATGGGCAAAGGGATGGGTATGCCAGTCTATTTGCAAATAATATTCTCCTTTCCAGATAATATTCCTGGAGTTTAAGTTAGAATTTTTATAGTTTAAGTCTGCAGTTTAAATGTGGTAATTTTAATGCAGTGAATTAATTAAAGGACTGTTATAACATAGAGGATTACTATTTATTAAAAGGTGTGAAAAAAGACTAATTAAATATACTGCTGTCAGAGAGCCTCTCCAGTGCTTCTTCAGTTCTTTCCTGAGAAACTGTCAGAGCCAGGCGGACAAATTTATCTCCCTGCTGGCCATAGCCTATTCCGGGTGTAAAAAACACTCCGGTTTCCTGAAAAACTTTTCTGGAAAACTCTTCACCATTTTCATAGGCAGGAGGTACTTCAGCCCAGATATAAAATGAGGCCTGATTGGGGGAGACCTTCCAGCCTAAATCTTTAAGTCCGGTCACCAGCCGGTCTCTTCTCTGTCTGTATAGGTGGCGCATTTCTTCAGCGGCTGTTTTTTCGGAGGTAAGAGCAGTAATGCCGGCCTTTTGAACTGCTTCAAATATTCCGGAGTCAATATTGGTCTTTATCCTGCCCAGCGATTCAATGAGATTTTCATTACCCACTGCCCAGCCGCATCTCCAGCCTGTCATGTTAAAGGATTTCGAAAGGGAGCCAAATTCGATGGCTATATCCCGGGCACCTGCAATTTCTAGAAAACTGAGAGGCTTTTCTTCCTCCAGATAAACTTCACTGTAAGCTGAATCGTGGGCCACAATAAAATCATATTCTTTTGCTAAAGCCACTACTTTCTGAAAAAATTCTCTGGTGGCCAGGGCAGCGGTGGGGTTATTGGGATAATTGAGGTAGAGCAATTTTGCCCTTTCCAGGCTTGCCGGACTGATCTCATCCAGTTCAACCAGGTAGTTATTCTCTTTCTTGAGCGGCAGGGTTTCCACTTCGCCCCCGGCCAGCAGCACTGCTGTTTTATAAACCGGATAGCCCGGGTCCGGGATCAGGGCCAGATCTCCGGGGTTGATATAACAGAAGGGGAAATGGGCTATTCCTTCCTTGGAACCAATGAGAGAAACCACTTCATCTTCAGGATCCAGCTCAACTCCAAACCTTTTCTGATACCAGCCTGCCACCGCTTCCCGATAGGTAAGGAGACCTTCATAGCTGGGATAACTGTGGGTGGAGGGGTCCCTGACTGCTTCAATCATGCTTTCTACTATGTGCTCCGGAGTGGGCCGGTCGGGATCTCCGACCCCAAAACTGATAACATCCACCCCTTCCTGTTTGGCTTTATTGATCATCTTATCAATTTCAGCAAACAAATAAGGGGGCAAATTCTTAATTCTGTCAGCCTGCTGCATAAAATTCACTTCCTTTTATAAAGTATTTACATTTTACAAAGTATTTACACTTAGGACAAATTTTCTGTTTTAAGATTTGCTTAATAATTTAAGATTTGCTTAATAGTGAACTGCCCGATATTTGAGTAAGACTTATTAAAAATTCAACTAATTTAAGTTGAATTTTCCGGTAAAGACCATTTTCGAGGGGCCGGTAATAAATATATTTTGATCCTGCCAGCTGACTTTGAGCTTTCCGCCCGGCAGGTTGACTGCTGCCTCTTTCCCGGTAAGTTTATTTTTAACAGCCGCAGCCAGGGCAGCTGCTGCCCCCGTTCCACAGGCCAGGGTTAAACCACTGCCTCTCTCCCAGACTCTCAGCTTGATTTCATCTCTGGAAAGGACCCGGGCAATTTCAATATTAGTTTTTTCAGGAAAATAGCTGTGTTTTTCCAGGCGAGGACCCCATTTCTCCAGCGGAAATTCATCGGGATCTTCCTTGATAAAAATAACAGCATGGGGATTTCCCATTGATACAGCAGTAACTGTAAAATTCCTGTCCTGGACAGTTAGATTTTGAGAGATGATCTCTCCAGGCCCGGTTCCCTCCCAGGCGACGGGTATTTGCCAGGACTTAAATTTCGGCCGGCCCAGGTTTACCCTGACCTCAGCCCGAGTCTTATCGCTGGAAATTTTCAGGAGTTCAGGTTTAATAATACCGGCAGCGGTTTCAATTCTCTGCTCTCTGCCGGAAATAATCTCATGGGCTGTAAGATAATGACTGATGCAGCGAATGCCATTACCGCACATTTCAGCCTGACTGCCATCGGCATTATAGATGATAACCTGACAGTCATTTAAGCTGCTATCCTCAGGGGACAGTATCTCCAGAATTCCATCTGCCCCTATGCCAAAATGGCGCCGGCAAAGCTGTATTATCCGGGATTTATTGAGATCCAGTCTGCCCCGGTCAAAATTGTTAATTATTAAAAAATCATTGCCAAGACCATGCATCTTGGTAAAATCAATCTTCTTCATTATTCCTGCTGCTCTCCTCTCCTTTTTCCTTCTCTGTATCACCACCATCAAAGAGATTAATTCGTTTTTCAGGTACCAGAGTTGAGATGGCATGTTTGTAGATAAGCTGATCCTTACCATCACTGTTAACCAGAATGGTAAAATTGTCAAAGGCAACTACCAGTCCATTGAGCTGGAAACCATTGATTAAATAAAAGGTAACAGAAATATTATCCTTTCTCAGTTCATTTAGTATTTTATCCTGTAAGTTTTTTTTACCCATGGATCTGTGTCCCCCTCTTTTTTATTTTATAATATAATTTAAACTATATATAATTTAACCAGTTTAAACAAATAACTTCGGCATTATTTAATCCGGTTACTAAAAAATTCCGCAAAACTAAAAAGTCTCCTTCAGCATAGGGAAATTTTTCTGGAAAAATTTTTGTTCTACCAGCCGGACCAGATAAATTAGAAGTTCGCTGTTGGGCCAGGATTCGCTATCAAGCCAGATATATTCCCGATCACGTTTTATAAAACTCTGCTGTTTTTTGGCAAGGCGGCGGGAATTCCTTTTTATCAGACGCACAGCTTCCTGCAGAGAAATTTCACCATCCAGATAGGATATTATTTCCTTATAACCCACAGCCTGCCGGGCAGTTTTACTTAAGTCATATTTACTTCTAAGCTTCTCTACTTCTGCAATTAATCCCTCCTCAATCATGCCATCGACCCGGCAATTAATATCCTGATAGAGCTTCTCTCTTGGTTTTCTCAGAGCGACCTTTAAATAATTGTATTTTGACTTTTTCTGCTGCTGCCTGTATCTGTAATAACTTCTGGTTCTCCCGGTCATAAAGTAAACCTCAAGGGCCCGGCTGACCCTTCTCAGGTCATTGGGATGAATACTGGCAGCATATTCCGGATCAATTGATTTGAGATAATGATGAAGAGATTCCCGGTTCTGCCATTCTGCCCAGCTGATAAATTCATTCCGGAGTTTATTTTCGGGCAGCCGGGGCAGCATAAAGCCTTCGGTAACCGCTTTAATGTAAAGTCCGGTTCCACCAACCATTACAGGTAGACGACCACCTGCAATAATGTCAGCAATCTTTCTTTCTGCCAAATTCTTATAATCTGCAACAGAGAAATCATCTTCCGGTGAAATGATATCTATCAAATAATGAGGTATTTTCTCCCTTTCTTTCGGACTTATTTTATCGGTACCAATATCCATATCCTGATATATCTGCATTGAATCAGCGGAGATAATTTCACATTCAATATGCCTGGCCAGTTTGAGCGAAAGAGAGGTTTTGCCGCTGGCTGTAAGTCCGGCAATTACCAGTAATGGTGGTCTGACAGGTTGCATTAACCCATCACCTGTCCACTTTCTTTTTTAGCTGATCCAGCGATAATCTGATGACAATCGGACGATGATGAGGACAGCGATAGGGGTTGGAGGTTTGAAATAATTCTGCTGAGAGCTTTCTCATTTCAGCCATGCTCAGGGAAGCGCCTTCCTTAACAGCCTGCTGGCAGGCGGAATATTTTAAGATTTCCTCGCTAAGTTCATGTTTTTCAATAATCCGGGCTTTTTCCAGAATCTGATTGATAATATCAAGCAGATTCTCTCTGCCGCTTTCCTCCTCCAGAAAAACCGGTACAGCAGCTAACATCAGACTGGAGGGCCCAAATTCTTCAATGCTAAAACCCATCTCTTCAAGTTCAGGCTTGATATCGTAAATTATCTCCTTTTCCTGAGGAGAGAGCTCCAGAGGAAGGGGAGTTAAGAGCAGCCTGCTGTCGTTACTTTTATCCTCTAATTCTGCACAGAGATTATCAAAAATTATTCTCTCATGAGCATTATGCTGGTCCACCAGCAGGAGACCTTCTCCGGTCTCCAGCAGAATAAAGAGATTATGAAACTGGCCCAGAACCTGATAATCCCCCGGCAGGGAAAAATCTGATTTCTGAGGTGAACTACTTTCCCTAAAAAGGGTTTCCTCTGAATTTGTCCGGGAATCTGATGCCTGATAGCTGACAGATTCAATCTGCTGCTGGCTGACATCCCTGCCGGCAAAAAGATCCTGTCTGTCATAACCGGCAGAGTTTTTATCTTTATCCTGAGCTCTATCCCGGGCTCTGTCCCTTTCCTGAGAGGAAGTATCTTTCCGGGCGGAATAACCATCCCGAACAGAATAATCTCCGGTTTCAGCCCCGGAGAACTCCTGATAGCCGGTGCTTTTTTTCAGATTCTGCTCTATTTCCTGCTGGAGAATATCTTTAACCGCCTCTCCCCGGCTGAACTTGACTTCCTTTTTGGTGGGATGGATATTGACATCTACCAGAATGGGATTAAGATCAATATTTAGAAAAACCAGGGGATATTTCCCGGCCGGAAGTCGGGTCCCATAGGCTTCCTCCACAGCCATTTTGAGAAAGCGGTTTTTGACCGGACGGCCGTTAACAAAGAAGTACTCATGCTGCCGGGAGGAGCGGTGCTGCCGGGGATTAACCAGATAACCGGAGACCTGCAAAAATTCCCGGGAAAAATTCAGGGCAATTAAATCATCATAAACCTCTTCTCCGTATAAACTGTAGATGTTATCCTCCAGATTGCCGCTGCCCGGGGTTGACAGGACCTCCCCTCTTTGATTTTCCAGGGTAAAATTAATTTCAGGTCTGGCCAGAGTCAGCGAGGTGATGAGCCTGCTGATTCGAGAGGCTTCGGTGCCGGTCTTCTTCAGATATTTATAGCGGGCAGGGGTGTTGAAGAAAAGATCCCTGACAGTAATTTCGGTGCCGGCAGGCAGTCCCGCCCTTTCCCTGCTGACAACTTCACCGCCTTCAATCTCAAGCCGGACTCCGCTGTCCTCTGCTGCCTGTCTTGATTTTATCTCCATCCGGGAAACCGCCGCAATGCTGGCCAGGGCTTCTCCCCGAAAGCCCAGGGTAGTTAAAGAATAAATATCATCAATACTGGAGATTTTGCTGGTGGCATAACGGGAGAAGGCCAGCTCAATTTCACTGCTGGCAATACCCTGGCCGTTATCCCGCACCCTGACAGATTCCTTGCCACCCTCGGAGATAGAAACTTCAATTTTATCAGCACCAGAATCAACCGAATTCTCCACCAGTTCCTTGACAACTGAAGCAGGTCTCTCGATAACCTCTCCAGCTGAAATCTGGTTGGCAACCTGTTTGCTGAGTTTCTGAATTCTAGCCATGGGCAATCATCCTATTCATCTCCCAGAAGGGTCTGTTTGAAATCATAAAGTATTTCCAGGGCCTTGATGGGAGTAATATTATTGAGATCCAGTTCCTTTAACTCCGAGATAACTTCCTTTTCTTTATCGGTCAGGGAGAAAAAGTTTAACTGATCAGGATTCTGCTGCTCAAGCTTCTTGCTGAACTTTTTTGTTCTGACAGCCGGATTGCCGTTGCTGGATTCCAGCCGGGCCAGAATATTACCGGCTTCCTCAATGATCTCTTCGGGCAGGCCGGCCAGCTTTCCCACTTCAATGCCATAACTCTGGCTGGCTGAACCTGGTTCAATCTGATAGAGAAAACGAACCTCTTCATCTTCTTCGGCAACCAGGACATTTAAATTCTTAATCCCTTCAATTCGGTTGGCCAGTTCTGTCATTTCATGATAATGGGTGGCAAACAGGGTTCTGGCTCCAATTTTTTTGGGATCATTGATGTATTTGCTGACCGCCCAGGCCAGACTCATGCCGTCATAGGTGCTGGTACCCCGGCCAATTTCATCCAGAATTATCAGGCTGCGGGAGGTGGCATTATGGACAATATTGCTGACCTCGTTCATTTCCACCATGAAAGTGCTCTGTCCGGTGGAAAGATCATCGCTGGCTCCCACCCGGGTAAAAATCCGGTCAGTCAGACCGATACTGGCAGATGCTGCTGGAACAAAAGAGCCGACCTGGGCCATCAGGGTAATCAGGGCCACCTGCCGCATGTAGGTGGACTTACCTGACATATTGGGGCCGGTAATAATGAGAAAGCGGTTTTCGGAGAGATCCAGCCGGGTATGATTGGGAACAAAACTTATGTCAACCATAGTTTCTACCACCGGATGGCGGCCGGCAGTTATCGAGATTTCATCACCGCTGTGAATTTCCGGCCGGCAGTAATCATTTTCCAGAGAAACCTGACTGAGCGAGGCCAAAACATCCAGGGAAGCCAGAGAGCCGGCTGTCTCTTTGATGCGGCTGATATTTTCCTGGCATTTTTCTCTTAAACTGCAGAAAATATCATATTCCAGCTCATTTATTTTTTCTTCAGCACCAAGAACAATCGATTCTTTTTCCTTCAGTTCAGGAATAATGTACCTTTCGCTGTTGCTTAAGGTCTGTTTTCTTTCATAATTATCAGGGACTTTATCTAAATTGGCTTTGGTTACTTCAATGTAATAGCCAAAAACTTTGTTAAAACCAACCTTGAGGGAGCTGATTCCGGTTCTCTTTCTTTCAGAGGCCTGCAGGCTGGCAATCCAGTCCCTGGCAGACTTACACTCCCCTCTCAGCTCATCCAGCTCCCGGTTAAACCCCTCTTTGATCAGACCTCCCTCTGTGGAAGAGTGAGGCGGGTCTTCTACCAGAGCCTCTGTGAGACTGGCGGTAAGTTCCGGCATTTCATCAAGTTCCTCATGGATTTGAGTCAGATAGCGGGAGTCAAATTCTTCCAGCCGATTCTTAAGCTCCGGGATCAGGTAGAGAGAATTGCGGAGGGCAGCCATATCCCGGGGATTTATCGACTGATAGCTGATCTTGCTCAACAATCTTTCCAGGTCATAAATGTCTTTAAGCACTTCCTGAATTTTATTGCGTCTGACAAAGCTGCTGTTAAGCTCTGCCACGGCAGCCAGTCTTTTGTTGATCTGCTCGGGCTGGAGCAGAGGCTGGTTAATCCATTTTTTCAGTCTGCGGGAACCCATCGAAGTGGTAGTTTTATCCAGTATTGACAGCAATGAACCCTTTTTCCGCTGTTCCCGGATGGTCTGACAGAGCTCTAAATTTCTCCTGGTGCTGGCATCGAGCACCATGTAATCTTCAACAAAATAGCTTTCCAGCTTTTTGATGTGACTGAAAGCCTGTTTCTGGGTTTGTTTAATGTAATTGATTATTTCTGCAGCCGCGGTTCGAGCTGCAGATAAATTTTGAATCCGGGAGGAATACCCCTCTCCCTCTTCATTTTCAAAAAAATCTTCCAGGATATCGCCGGCCTGCTGTAATTCAATTTCCGCTCCCGGGGTTATTTGAAAGTCATTATTTTTCCGGTAATTTTCCCAGGCTGGAATCTGCTGGACTTTTTCTGAAAGAATCAGCTCGCTGGGCTGCAGTCGATCAATTTCATCGATAATGGTGTCAATTTTATTTACCTCGGTGGCGGCAAACTCACCGGTGGATATATCAATATAGGCAAAGCCATATCTATTTTCCAGCCGGCTCAGGGCTGCCAGATAGTTATTTTCTCTTTCCGGGAGAATTTCATCCTCAATAACTGTACCGGGTGTTATTACCCGGATTACATCCCGGTCAACCAAACCGGAGCTTTCTTCGACATCCTCGATCTGTTCACAGATAGCCACTTTATAATCGGATTCGATCAGCTTTGCTATATAGGAAGAAGCCGAATGAGCCGGGACCCCGGCCATGGGTGTTTTATTGCCTCCTCCTTTATTGCGGGAGGTCAGAGCTATATCAAGTATCCTGGCAGCCTCTTTGGCATCCTCGCCAAACATTTCATAAAAGTCACCCAGCCGGAAAAATAGTATGCTGTCAGAATATTGTTTTTTTAATGATTGATACTGCTGCATCATGGGCGTTAGATTACCCAAGCTATCACCTCATTTCAAGATTGACAGTTTCCGGTGATTTCACCATAAAGAGTCCAGCTACCGGCCTCGGTGATTTTTACCGGGACAATTTTGCCAATTTTAGCCAGGCAGGCCGGCACTATCACCAGCTTATTGGTAGCTGTCCTGCCGGAGTAATAATCGGGATCCTTTTTGCTTTCCCCTTCAATCAGGACTTCCTGCTGGCTGCCAATCAGTTCTTGATTTATTTCCCGGCTGATATTATTTTGAACCTCCATCAGCCGCTGCAGTCTTCTGCTCTTTTCCTGCCGGGAAACAGAATCCTCTCTGCCGGCAGCCGGAGTACCTTCCCGGGGTGAATAGGTAAAGGTAAAGGCCATATCAAACCTGACCTCCTTTACCAGGGAGATGGTTTCCTCAAATTCCTGCTCGGTTTCTCCTGGAAAGCCGACTATGATATCGGTGGTGATGGCGGCTTCAGGAATTTGCTGCCTGATTCTCTCAACCAGTTTTAGATATTCCTCCCGCGTATATCCCCGGTTCATATCTCTAAGAACTCTGGTGCTGCCAGCCTGAACCGGCAGGTGAAAATGGGGGCAGATATTTTCCTTTTCGGCACAGACTGCAATTAATTCCCGGTAAAAATCCCGGGGATGGGAGGTCATAAAGCGAATTCTTCTGATATCTGAGACTGACGAAATCCTGACTAAAAGAGCGGGAAAATTAATGGTTTCCTCAAGGTCCTGACCGTAGGAATTGACATTCTGACCGAGCAGGGTAAGCTCAATAAACCCCTCCCGGGCTAGATTTTCAGCTTCTTTGAGAATATCTTCCGGCGGCCGGCTGCGTTCCTGTCCCCTAACATGGGGCACTATACAATAACTGCAGTAATTTTCACAGCCCTGAATAACTGTCAGCCAGGCCTGATAATTATTTTTTCTCCTGGTGGGAACATCGGGCAGCAGCCCTCTGTCTCCCTCCCAGACTTCCATAATTCTATCCTGCCCGGACTTAACCTGCTGAATTAAAGCAGGAAGTTCCGCAAGATTGTGGGTGCCAAAAACAATATCGACATGAGAATGTTTGCGGTAAAATTCATCAGCAATTTCCTGCTGCTGCATCATACAGCCGCCCACAGCCAGGATTAAATCGGGGTTCTCCTCTTTTAGAGGTTTATAGGAGCCCACCTTGCCATGGACCTTAAGTTCGGCATTTTCCCTGACCAGACAGGTGTTAAATACTATTACATCAGCCTCATTATCTTTAGCAGCAGGCCTGAAGCCCATACTCTCCAGCATGCCGGCGATTTTTTCAGAATCATGCTCATTCATCTGGCAGCCGTAGGTTATAATTTTATATTTCAAGTAGGATCCACCACCTAAAACAAATTAGATCATATTAAAATAGCCCAATCTTTAATTGGGCGATAAATTTCATACTATTATATTATACTATATTAAAATCTATAATTCAAAAATGATTAAACCAGCTACTATTAGTTATTTTACACATTGAAGCCAGCTGCTGCAGTTAACCCTATGCAAAAACAAAACCCCCGGCCAGAAAGCCGGGGGCTTGAATTCTCTTCCAGTAGAACAATTATTCAACCTTCATTACATTTTCGGCCTGAGGGCCGCGGTCGGTTTCGACGATTTCAAATTCTACTTCCTGACCGTCTTCCAGGTTTTTAAATCCTTCTTCTTCAATTGCTGAAAAGTGGACAAAAACGTCTTCTTCTTCACCTTCACGCTCGATAAATCCAAAACCTTTCTTGGTGTCAAACCATTTAACATTTCCTGTGTAAATCATTAATCTGATTCCTCCTAAATCTTTAATCTTGATTTTTGCTTCCTATATTACAATAACATATTAAGCAGATATTATCAAGGCAAATTAGTTATTTTATGAAAAAAATATTTAAAATGCTCAATTATTCTATATTTTCATTAAACCATCTGATAATATCATCTGATTCATAGAGAGGTTCCCCCTCAATAAAAAGACAGGGCACCTGACCCTTACCCCCCTCTTTCTTTAGCTCCTTTTTTGCTTCAATGTTTTCATTGATATTTTTCATTTCAACCTCTACATTTTTATCTTCCAGAAAATCGAGGACCTTTTTACAGTAGGGGCAGTAGGGAGTATAGTAAAGAGTTAGTTTTTCCATAGATAAAGCCTCCTTTCTTTATAGTTTGTACTGCTATGGATTATAACAAAAATACCTGACATAGCTGTATAATCCTTTACTATCACTTTTTTCTTTTATCCGAGATTATCTTATAGATAGAGGGCAGATAGGGTTTGACAAAAAAGGCCGCTTCGAATTCTCTGGTTTCCGAGCTTTTTCGAGAAGTATCACGATATTTTTTTATTATGTCATTGATTTCCTGGCGAAAATTCTCCAGATCCTCTTCAGAAAGATAAAGTTTCTGAATTCCCAGAAATAGCGCCTTCCTGCCATAATATTCATTGTCTTCCAGAGCTTCCCCGATATTGTCATAATTCTGAAGCAGCCCAAGAAGGTCTCTGAAATCACTGGATAGGTGTTGAATCAGGCCAAAGACCCAGTGATTATCAATATTTTCGGGAATACTGGAAAAGACCTGACCGAGAGAGTAGTACTGAGCTCTTTTTCTGAATGTCATCTTTTCCTGCTGATGAGATTCCACCATATCTGCTTCGGTCATGCGCAGAAGATAATCCATTACCATGGCCTGGTCTTCATCGATTTCCCGGGCCAGTGATTCTGCTGTTACCCATTCGTTTTCTTCCATGGCTACCAGAATGGTTAAACCAATAGGGTCAGTTAAAAGATCAGCCTGTTCCTGATTTTTAATCTGATATGTTTTTTTATCGTTATTTTCCTCAGCCAAAAAAACCACCTCCGATTATTTTTAAATGACAGGCAGGAATTAAATAAATTTTCTTTAACTTAATATATAGATAAAATTTCGTAAAACCCTGCTTTTCTGAAAGGATGATATAGATGTCTGATTCAATTACCTATGCCAAAGCCATGCAGGAATTTCAGCGTTATTTACTGGTTGAAAGAGGTTATTCCAAGCTGACTGTCAAAGAATATCTTAATGACCTGGAGATATTCAAAAACTATCTTCAAAAGAAAGAGAGTTATCCGGAAAAATTTCCGGTAAAAAGAATTGAAAAGTACGAAATTGTTGATTTCCTGGGGGATATCATTATCATTCAGGAAAATTCTCCCGCTACCCGCAATAGAAAACTCTATTCTCTCCGTTCCTTTTTTAAATTTCTGGTAAGAGAAAAAAAGCTGAATAATAATCCCGCTGAAACTGTTCAGGCTTCCAAAACTGAAACCAGAGCTGAACCTATTTACATGAAGACCAATGAAGCCCGGAAATATATCAGAACAATAGAGAATTCAGATTCCCGGAATAAAATTCGCGATCTCGCCATTGCCAAGCTGTTTCTCTACGCTGGCTTGAGAATATCTGAGCTGGTTAATCTCAACCTTGAGAATCTGGATTTTGATGATGAAGCTCTCAAATTTTACGGCAAGGGCAACAAAGAAAGATTCATCCCGCTGCATAATGATGTAATGGAAGCAATTCTGGATTATCTGCCAATCCGGGATGAAATCAAAGTTAAAGAGGAAAAAGATGAAGAGGCTCTCTTTCTTTCCAGCCACGGCCGGAGAATTTCCCCCCGAACCATCCAGATTTTTGTAAAAAAATATGCCAAGGAGGCCGGACTGCGTCAGGCCAGCAAGATTACCCCTCACAAACTAAGGCATACCTTTGCCACCTCTCTCTATCATCAGACCAAGGACATCAAGGTTCTTCAGGATCTGCTGGGTCATGCTAATATTTCAACCACCCAGATTTACACCCATACCGATACCGAACAGAAGAAACAGGCTATTGATGAACTGCCTGAAATGTAGGTCAAGATTTGCCTGCAACATGATAGACCGAAGGTTTACGGCCCTTGGGTTGAGGATAAAGTTCCATTAGATTATATACCTCTTCAGGAAGTTCAACGGAATAATCCAGTTTTAATTCCCTGAGAATTTCACAGGTTATGGGAAAATCATGAGTATATTTTCCGTGACAGAGATTTTCAATAATGTTATCAATTTCATTATCTGCTAATTTATCTTTCAGGAGTTTGCGGATAAAATGTTCCAGCTGCTGAACAGCTTTTTGGGCAATATTGTCTAAAATCAAAGTTTCATCTGAAATTTCATCAATTGATTTCTGGCGGGCAACATTCATGATTGATTCAGCCGGGTAACCACTAATCTGAGGATCCACCGGCCCGAGAACGGCATTGTGGTCCATGATAATTTCATCTGCTGCCAGAGCAATTAAAGTTCCACCTGACATAGCATAGTGAGGTATCATTACCGTGACATTTCCGGAGTGATTTTCCACAGCCCGGGCAATCTGCTCTGCTGCCAGCACCAATCCACCGGGAGTATGGAGAATAAGATCAATGGGCTTTTCATCAGCTGTCGCCCGGATAGCCCGGAGAATTTCTTCAGAATCGTCAATATCTATATACCGGGTAAAGGGTATTCCCACCAGGCTCAGTATCTCCTGGCGATGAATTAAAGTTATTATTTTGCTCTCTCTCTTTTCTTCCAGAGATTTAATCTGCTTGAACCTTCTATAATTTAAAGAGCGGTTTTTTGCTATGGGAAAGAAAAAGATAAAAAGTATTATAAGAAAAATTAACAGAGACCAGGGCATGACAACCCCTCCTATAATATTTAATTCTAGTAATATCACAAAACTCCTTGTATATAAATAAAAAATGGTGGTGAGAGGCGGAATCGAACCGCCGACACGGGGATTTTCAGTCCCCTGCTCTACCAACTGAGCTATCTCACCACCGAAAAATAAAGGTATGCCTTTTAGCAACAAAAATAT
>PWHA01000135.1 GCA_003554685.1 Halanaerobiaceae bacterium | reverse complement strand
TGTAGGGGGCAATTGGAAACCGGTACTCTTCCAGCAATTTGTATGTGGCAACCTCGCTAAGGAAATACCCGGCAGCCTGGGATTTTAATTCCATCATCTGCTCCCCCTTCTGGTTTGATTTTGGAAGTTGTAATAATCGACCATATTCCCCAACACTTTTACCGCCCGTTCCGGAGTTTCAAAGGTCATATAGTTGGCCTGCCCGATCAGAGCTCGAACTTCTTCTACCCATTTCCCCGCCATGATAACTGGAAAAACCGGTTTTTTATCTTTCCATTTTTCTAATAATTCTTTTTCCCTTTCCCCCAGTTCAACTTTTGGTAAAAAGGTGGGCACAACCGTTATAAAAATCACAGCGTCCACATTTTTTTCTTCCAATAATAGCTCCAGAGAATTCACATGATGAGCAACGGTTGCAGAAGCAGTTATATCAGCAATCCCCTCGGGCTTGCAAACCGTAGCAAAGGGGACCAGTTCTTCTTTTAGTTTCTGTTTGGTTGCCTGGGAAATTTTAGACAGGGAGAGCTGGGGTTCAAAAGAAAGTGCATCGGTCCCGATGATCCCGGGTCCGCCGGCCTGGCTCAAGAGGAAAACCTGATTACCCCGGGGCAATGGAATAACGGAAAAAGCCTGCATGGTATCCATTAATTCTTCGAGGGTTTCAACTCTGATTATCCCGAACTGTTTAAACAGGTTATCATAAATAACGTCTTCTCCGGCAAGAGAACCTGTATGAGAACTCGCTGCCTTTGCCCCTGCTTCACTTCGTCCAACCTTGAGGACAATTACCGGCTTCTTTTTGGCAATTCGCTCCATGGTTTTAAGTAATTTACCCGCCCGGGTGTAACCTTCAAGGTAGAGGGCGATAACTTCTGTTACGGGGTCATTTTCCAAATACTCGAGCAGGTCAATAAAGTCCACGTCACCCATATTGCCAATTGATAAAAACTTATTAAACTTCAGGGGGGACGCAAGGGAAGCACCCCACATTAAAAGGGAAGCAGCGACAGCTCCACTCTGGGATATAAAGCTTAGACCTCCAGCTTCCCCCCTTAGCTCCTCAGGCATTAAGGTTTCAACGAAGGTGGAATCAACCCTGTTTGCGTTATCAATTACGCCAATACAATTAGGACCAATTACCCGAATACCCCATTTTTTTGCAGTATCGAGAAGGACTTTTTCCCTTCTACTTCCTTCTTCGGTATTGATTTCCCCATAACCGGCTGCAGCACAAATAATTCCCTTGATGTCATTCCGAGAAGCCATTCTTTTTTCAACCTGCTGCATCACGGCATCGATTGCCCCGCTGGGAGTAATCAAGACCAGGAGTTCAACTTCTTCGGTAATCTTATCTATCCCCGGATAACATTCAAGACCGTGAACAACTTTTTCTTTTGGATTAACTGGAATTATCTTACCCTCGAAACCGATTTTATTTAGATTTTCTACTATTGTACTCCCAGGTTTGTCAGGGTTATTTGAAGCACCGATAACCGCAATACTTTTTGGGGTAAAAAAGGTCTGCATACCATTATCAGTCACAATCCTGCCTCCATTAAACCTTTTTATCTTTTCCTTTTACTTCCAGCCGATCCAGTATTCCGATAATTGCTGCATCAAGAGGGCTTTCCGTGGAAAATGCTAGCCGGGCAGGTGATCCGGTTGTAACCATTACCAGATCTCCTTCCCCCGCATTAATCTCAGTTGCCGCGATAATCGTTTTTCCGGTCGGCTCTCCCTGGGGCGAAATTGGTTGGACCAAAAGAAGTTTATAGCCTTTCAGGCGTTCATCCTTGACCGTTGAAACAACTGAACCAATCACCTTACCCAAAAGCATAAAAATCAGCCCTTTCTTCTATTCATTTAAGACTCGGGCCAGTTCATGCATGACCGTTTCGATCTCCTCTTCCAGGGTGAAAAAGTGCGGGGCTACACGAACTGCTTCCCCCCTGGCTGAAACAATAATATTTTTCTTTTTCATTTCTTCTTCTACAAGATGAGAATCCTGGTCTTCAGCAACCTGAATAGCTGTTGTAGGTCCCTTTCGCGTAACATCAAAGGGGCTTATTACATTGAGTCCTAGCTCCGAACCCAGGTTTAAGGCTTTTTCAGATAATTTCTCGATATGCTCCTTAATCCGCTGAGACCCAACCTCATTGATTATGCGCATACCTTCATTGGCTGCGAAAGCAGCAATTACTGGAGGGGTCCCCGTTTCAAAGCGGCGCGCTCCCTGAGCATAATCAAGATAGCGAATATGGAAATCAAACGGGTTTTCCTGACCAAACCACCCCGTTACAGAAGGTTTAAACTGTTCGAGCAGTTCTTTCTTGCAATAAATAAATGCTATTCCTGGAATCCCTAAAAGGTATTTTAGGTTTCCGGTGGTTAGCAAATCAATATCCATTTCTCGAACGTCGATTGGATGAGTTCCCGAGCTTTGATAGTCATCGAGCAAAAGAAGGGACCCTTTGGAATGAACGATATCTGCAATTGCTTTAACGTCTTGTTTAAACCCATTCTGATAATAAACGTGTGTGGTAGAAACCATTTTGGTTTCTTCGTCCACAAGTCGATCATAATCTTCAAGCTCGATTTTCCCGTCTCTAACCGGAACAAAATCTACTTTGCAACCGTATTTTTGATGTGCCAACCAAACATAGTTAACAGTAGGAAATTCCGCTTCGGTCGTAATTAATCTTTTCCGCGGATCCTGGCGCCAGTTTATTGCGCTTGCAATAGAAGAAGTTGCTTCGGAAACCGAGGTCGATACAGCAACTTCAACCGGGTCAGCATTTATTAGGCGAGCAAATTCATTTTTCGCTTCGATAACGCCCTCGATCCAGTATTCCCAGTCCATTCCAATAGAAAGCCAGCTTTCCATATATTGTTCTATAGCCTGGCGAACCCTTTTAGACTGGGGACTCTGGGAGCAATTTCCTACGTGTATTATGG
>PWHA01000011.1 GCA_003554685.1 Halanaerobiaceae bacterium | reverse complement strand
GGATGCAGTACTTCCTCAGGTCAAAATCGTCATTTTTATCCATGATGGCTTTCTTAATTTCTTCCTGGAGCTGAGCTTCTGTGACACCGGAGCGCAGCTCCAGGTTTACATTTTTCAGCATGCTGATATCTCCCTTCAATTTTTTGACCAACTTCATTTTGGCCAACTTTTTCTGACTAACATCTTCAAGCTGACTTTTTTGCTGGCTTTGTTTTGCTGAATTTCTCAATATGACTTTTTTGGCTAACTCCCTCAATATGACTTTTTTTGGCTGACTTTCTCAGGTTGAAAATAGATAATAACCGCTGTCACCATCGATTAAGTAACAGGGTTTTATCTTAGTTGGGAGGGAGAAGTTCTGGATGACCTGTCCCTGGTCCTGATAGCTGGTTGAGGTGGTTTGACCCAGAAAACCGCAGGGCAGACCGGCAGAGGAGAAGGTGCGGTAGACATTATAATTACTGGCTTCGGGCATGGCCTGCCAGCTTAAATTCAGATAAGTTTCCGGAGATAGACTGACAGGACTGTCTTCAATAATTACATAGGAGATACTGTCATTTTCCCGGTCGGGAAGACAGCAGGTTACGGCATAAACCAGAGCAGCGGGAGCGGAATCCAGGGCGATTTTAGCCCGGGTTAAATATTCCTGAGGAGCATTTTCATCTTGAATGCGGGAAGGAGCATCTTTATCAAGAGTGTCGGAAGGGGTATCTTTATCTAAAGCGCTGGAATTGGTAGCGTCGGAATTGGCATTGAAAACAGTGGCTGTGAGGTCAGGTGGGCCGGTAAGCAGCCGGGGCAGTTCGGTAAGGCGGCAGAAATACTGCTGATCGGGCTGAAGACCGGAACCGGTGATTTCAATCTGGTTGAGCGGTCCCTGAGAACTGCTGTCGGTGACAATTTTGAGAGGATTGCCGTTTTCTTTGGCCTGATTCCAGCTTTCCCAGTCCCAGCTGTTCCAGTCCAACTTTCTGGTCTCGAGGTTGTCCCAGCCCCGGGCCTGGAAGGGTATCAGCAGATTACCGGAAGAGAGCGGGATTGGTTTGCCTGGTTCGGCTGTTTCGGGCAGAGGCAGGTGGTCAGTCAGCGAGAGAGGTGGGCTGCCTTTGGGCCAGAGAGAAATAAGGATCAGGCTGTCATAGCGGCATTTAAAGGTGAGGCTTAGGGAACAGGAATTTTCTTCAGGATTTAGATCTGCTGGATTGGCGGAATCAGAGGGCGGTTCTATGTTAGGAGCTGATTCGTCCTGAGGAGAGACTTCGAGTGAAGATGAGTCTAAATCAGATGAGTCTAAATCAGAAGAAGAACTGTGAGAATTTGAATCCGGGTTCTTAGCAATCCAGTTCAGCCGGTTCAGGGTAACAGCGGAGATGACATTGAAAGAGACTTCTCGATGATGGGCTTTGTTGGCCAGGCTGGTAAAGAGATTATTGCCGGTGAGAGGGGCTGGGCCAACCCGGTTCTCCCAGGCCTGCCAGTCAGCTTCACCGGGGATAGAGTAGAGCTCGTTGGTAATGGAGATGGCTGCCTGGTTTTTCCACTGGTTTTCGGTGTCGGGGACATTGCCGGGGTAAACGCTTTGAACGAAGATTCCTTCCATACAAGAGAGGAAAATTACGATATCGGCAAATTTTCCACTAGCAAGAATGGAATAAAGTGGACCGATAACTTTTGCCAAATAATCATCTCCTTGATAATTTTTTTCAAGAAAAGGGGGAGGTGCAGGGGAGAGTTCTAAATTGAAGTTGTCAGACACATTACACATATATTCTCTGCACGTAAAGGAAAATAACTGGAGAAGTAATTTCGTAAAAACTGAAATTATCCTGTATCCCGTGCTGGAAACTTAAGTGTGCTGTCTCGCAACCTTCAACTCGCAACCTTCAAAATTATCAGAAAGAATAAAGATTATTAGTATAATTTTCAGGCAAACTGCCAGGCTTCCTCGGATCACAACAATATATTAAAAATTTACCTGTAATTTTCCAGGCAAATATAACCCTAAAATGTAAATAAAATTAAGGATGCAAAAAATCTCCTTTATTAATGTATTTGTAAAAATGAAAAATATAGTAAAATAATAATTATATCTTATTATACTACAGTTTGGAAAAACTGTAAATAGTTTTAATAGATTTAAGTGAAAATTAAATGAAAATATGAATAAAACTATTTATTTTTCCATCCGGTATTTATTAATTTTTAACAGGATAGTATTATATTTAACTGAAATAACAACAAGTAAGAAAGTATGATTAATTTACAAGAGCATGAATAAAAGAAAGTATGATAATTTACAAAAGCATGAATAATAGAAAGAATGATAATTTATCTCTTAAAAAATGTGCCGGCGAAAAGAGGATAAATCTGGATAGAATGGCTATTAGCACAGGTGATAATGATCCAGAGCTTCAGAGAGATAAACAGGAAAAAGTCTCAATAGAGCTGGATATGATAATTTTTTAAAAATTAAAGCAGAGATATTGTTTTATCAGCTATCTGGTGATATAATCAAGAAAATGGCTGGTTGAAGGAGAGGATAGCTATTAATGATCTCTGCTCAGGCATAGAAAGAAATAAAGATAAAGCTGAGAATACCCTGGTTAAGAATAAGGAATCTGACAAGAATGAAGTTAAACATATGGAAGCTGGGAATAATGGAGCTGGGAATAGAGAAGACAGCAGAAACAGCAGTTACAACAGCAGAAGCAGCAGAAGACACAACAGTATTCGCAGCAGAAAAAATAAGAGCAGAAAATCTAAAAAGAGAACAGCTGTTTTTAAAACTATTACTTATGGACTAATTTTAGTTTTTCTGGTAGGTCTGATTATTGCCGGGGCAGGTCAAAGTGTCCAGGCAGATTCTCTTACGATCGAAGGAGAAAACCTGGAATATGACCGGGAGAAGGGTCTGGTGACGATTACCACCGATGTCAAGGGCAGTTACTCGGTGCTTAACTTT
>PWHA01000071.1 GCA_003554685.1 Halanaerobiaceae bacterium | reverse complement strand
TTTATGGATATCAATGCAGCCTTGATTATTTCTGCTCCAATTTTTGCTCCAATTGCCTATAATGTTGGAGTTCATCCCTTACATTTTGGTCTTATTATGGTTACGGCTCTCAATATCGGCATGAAAACTCCTCCTCTGGGAACAGCACTATATGTTTGCTGCGGTATTGGCAATATCAAAATAGAAGAAATCTCAAAGGAGATGATTCCCTTTATAATTGGAGGAATCATTATCTTATTTATGGTAACTTTTATTCCCGGGATTGCAATGACTCTGCCCAGGCTGCTGGGATTTGCTTAAGAACCAGCCTATCTGGAGTTCTAATAAAATCAGAGGTGATTTAATATTAAAAATGAAATATCTTTTCTTGCCGCAGGAGACAGTTTAATTACCAGATCTCTTTCCCGAGAAAAGCTGGATGCTGAGCTTGTAGGTATTATTGAAAAGGCAGATGTTAGTTTTACCAATCTGGAAGTAGTAATTCCTGAAGAGAAAGGCTATCCAGCGGCTGAAAGCGGGGGAACCTGGGCTAAGGCTGAACCGGAAGTTTTAGAAACAATAAAAAACTATGGTTTTAACTTAATTGGATGGGCTAATAATCATTCTCTGGATTTTCTTCAGGGTGGCTTACTGTCAACCAAAGCTAATTTAAAAAGATATAATCTAACTGAAGCCGGGGCAGGAAAAAACTTATATGAAGCTGCCAGCCCTTCCTATTTAGAGACAGGAAACAGCAGGACAGCTCTGATTGCAGTTACCACAGCTCCGGCTGAAAATTATCAGGATATTGCTGGAGAACAGAGACATGATTTTAGAGGGCGCCCGGGAGTAAATTTACTGCGTTATCAGACAACCCACCATCTGCCGCTGCCCAAAATAAAACTGTTACAAGAGATTGCTGAAAAGCTGCAGATAAATGCCGAGAGAGAAATGAATATTGCTGAAGGCTTTGAGCTGCCCTCACCTGATGATATTTTTCAGCTGGGAGAACTCCGTTTTAAAGAAGGTCCCTCGGAAAAGGTGGAAACTATGCCCTGCCAGAAAGATATGAGCAGGATAGAAAAGTTTATCAAAGTTGCTGAACTGCAGGCTGATTATGTTATTATCAGTGTTCACTGTCACGAAATAAAGGGGAAAGAAAAAGATAAGCCCCCGGAGTTTTTGGAGGTATTTGCTAGAAGATGTATCGATCAGGGTGCAGGCGCTGTTATCGGCCATGGTCCTCATATAATAAGAGGTCTGGAAATTTATCAGGGGAAACCTATATTTTACAGTCTGGGTAATTTTATCTATCAATCAGACACGGTAAGCAGTCAGCCGGCGGATGCCTATGAAAAATATGGCCTGGATAGAAACCACGAAATTGATGATCTCCTGCTGGAGATTTCTAACGATTATCAAAAGGGACATTACACAGATAAAAAAATGTTTGAGAGCATTGTTCCCTGCTGGACTATGAAAAATGGCAGATTAGCTGAGTTAACTATTTATCCGATTGAGTTAGGCTTTGAGCTCCCTGTTTGCCGTAAGGGCTGGCCCAGGATGACAGATGATCTAATTTCTCTGAAAAGATTAAAAGAGTTATCCAGAACCTATGGAACTGAAATAAAAATTGAAGCCGGTAAAGGGGTAATCAGGAAAGATGATGAAGATGAATAAAAAAGCTAGAATTTTATTAATTACAACCGGGGGAACAATTGCTACTACAGAAACAAAAAAAGGTCCAACACCCAAATATTTAGGGGACACCTTTCTGTCGGAAGTTCCTGAGATAAAAGATTACTGTAGAATAGCAAGCAAGTCCTTGATTAATATAGATAGCGTCAATATGCAGTATCAACACTGGGCAGAAATAGCTCAGGCAATAGCCGATAATTATCAGGATTATGAAGGTTTTGTAATAACCCATGGTACTGACACCATGGCCTACACTGCCAGCGCTCTATCTTATATGCTGAAAAATCTGAATAAACCTGTTGTTTTAACCGGGGGACAGAAATCGATTGAACAGAAGAGCAGTGACTCCCACCGCAATTTTATTGATGCAGTCAGATTTGCCAGCGAAGGACTGGAAGGAGTTTATATCGTTTTTGGCAGGAGAGTTATTGCAGGTACCCGGGCAACCAAACTAAAGACCAAAAGTTATGATGGTTTTATCAGCGTTAATTATCCCTATATTGCAAAATTAATGGGGGATAAAATAATCTATTCCAAAAATTGCTTCTCAACTGATGTTACCCGGAATATCAGAGAAGAACTGATTTTAAACACCAATTTTTGTCCTGAGATATTATTAATTAAGCTTACTCCAAATTTTAAACTGGAATTTTTTGATGTAGTTGCAGAATTATACAAGGGATTCGTTATCGAAGGTTTTGGGAATGGAGGAGTACCTTTTGAGAACAATGAAAATATTTTTACCAGAATTAATAAACTGGCCTGCAGCCATAAACCGGTGGTTTTAACAACTCAATGCCTGGAAGAAGGAACCAATCTTGGCAGGTATCCCCTTCAGGAAAAAATTAGCAAAAGCGATATTATAGATGGCAGGGATATGACCACAGAGGCCATCTTAACCAAGCTGATGTGGGCCCTGGGGAAAACAAAGGATATTGAGGAGATTAAAGAGCTTTTTTATCAACCTGTTATGGATGATGTTCAGAAAGACTGGGTGTTTGGTTAGTTTTATCTATAATAGTTAAGATATAACTTTTAATTTTTGAAGCTTTAATCTGAATTCAGCAGTTGAATAACTTCCAGACCCACCTGAATTTCTAATTTATCTTTATAATCCTTAAGATCCAGCCCACAAATTTCTTTTATTCTTTCCAGCCGGTACAGCATTGTCTTATAATGGACGTGAAGCTGTTTAGCTGCTTCTTTAGCATTGTTATTGCTGTAAAAGAAGGTTTGTAAAGTTTTTATCAGTTCCGTGTTATTTTCCTGATCATACTTTTTTAATTTTT
>PWHA01000297.1 GCA_003554685.1 Halanaerobiaceae bacterium | reverse complement strand
GGATTGAGTAAAGCGTAAGATATATCAACAAGTACATTTAAAAATACTATAATTGCAGCTACCATGATTATATAAGCGGCTAAAACAGGGAAATCACTTTCATACATGGATGTTAATAACAGGCTGCCTGCTCCCGGCCACTGAAAAATGCTTTCTGTAACTATCGCAAAGCCAATCAGCTGGCCAAACTGCAGGCCAATCATTGTAATAACAGGTATTAATGCATTTCTTAAAGCATGTTTATAAAGCACGATTCTCGAACTGAGGCCTTTAGCTCTGGCCGTTCTAATAAAATCAGCTCCCAGTACTTCCAGCATTGCCCCTCTGGTGATTCTAAAGAGCAGTGCCATCTGAAACATGCCCAGAGTTAAGGCAGGCATAATGAGATGTTTTAAGCCGTCGAGAGTAAAAAAACCACTTCTCCAGCGGCCGAACAAATTTACCAGATTACCCCTGCCTGTAGGCGGTAAAATATTAATAGTTATGGAAAATAGCAGAATTAATAATATCCCGACCATGAATGTGGGCAGGGAAACACCAATTAATGAACCAGTCATAAAAAATTTGCTGGTCAGGGAACTGGGTTTTGCTGCCACGAAAATTCCCAGAGATATCCCAACAACCACAGCAAATAGTTCTGCTGCCACAGCAAGTTCAATACTGGCAGGCAGTCTTTCTATAATAAGCCTGGCGACCGGGACTCTGGAAACATAAGACATTCCAAAATTACCCCGGACTGCATTGCTTATGAAAGAAAAATACTGAATATAAAAGGGCTGATCTAGATTCAGAAGACTTCTAACTTCCTCACGCTGCTCCACAGTTGCATATCTTCCTGCCAGAGTTAAGACCGGATCTCCCAGATATTGAAAAATAAAAAAAGCAATAAAGGATACTATAAAAAGAACAATCAAACCCTGTAACATTCTCCTGGCTATATATGTTTTCATGATCAAAAACTCCTCAAGAAAAAAGTATTATTCTATCATAAGAGGGCCGGTTGCCCAGCCCTCTTTATTTTAATATTATCTTGAGCTAATAATTAATTGTCATAGGAGATTTCTTTGAAGACAATCCAGGTGTCAGAACGAGGAGTGAAGTTAATTCCCCTGCCCCTGTAAGTCGCATAACTGTCCACCTGATAATGAAGCGGAACTACAGCCAGTTTTTCCGGGCTCATTGCCAGTCTGTTAAGGACCTGCAGGTTTGTTCCTCTGATATCCGGGTTTATAATTTTGGTTGCCACATCATAGATAGAATCAAGCACTTCATCACTATAACGGGCACCATTCAATCCGCCCAGACCTCTTTCGGGCACTATGGTATGCAGCAGCTGGGTAAAGGTTCTGCCATAATCATAGGAGCCGTCAAACCAGCCAATTAAATAAAAATCCAGCTCCTGATTGGCCACTTCTTCAAAGAAAATTGACATGGGCTTGGAATCAACTTCTACTCTGATTCCAATTCTTTCTAGAAAGCCTGCCACTGCCTGCATTATTTCTTCATCCTGGACATATCTGTTATTTGGTCCATCAAATTTAAGATCGAAACCATCGGGATAACCTGCTTCAGCCAGTAATTCTCTGGCCCTATCAGGATCGTAGGGTAATCTTTCTATATCTTCTGAATAACCAAGGGTTGGGGGATCAGGTATTTGAGCAGCCGGCGATGCCTGGCCATTCATTACTTTTTCAATGATCTCCTCAATATCAATAGCCATGTAGATGGCCTGCCTGACTCTGATATCAGCTAAAGGTGAATCTTCATCATTGGTCATTGGCAGGAAAATGGATCGCCGACCCGGACGGGTAACCAGTTCTATATTCTCATTATTTCTAACCTGATCAATAAAGGTAACAGGAACTCCCTGAAGTATATCAAGAGTCCCCCCGCTGATGGATGCTAATCTTGTTGATGCTTCGGAAATAGGTCTGTATTCCGCATTTTCAATGGCAGGTTTTCCTTCCCAGTAATCAGGATTAGCAGTCATCATTAAATATGATCCTCTAACCCATTCCTCTAATTTGTATGCTCCTGTTCCAATTGGTTCGGTCCCGATTTCACCCTGGTTTCTGGCCTCAGTTGATTCTTTGTCCATAATAAAAATTTGGTGTAAATTTTCGGCAAAGAAAGGAGTGGCAACTTCAGTGGTAATATCTATTGTCCAGGGATCGCCATCAACTGTTTCTACTGAGACAATATTTCCTCCAAAGGCTAAAAACTCTGAAACTTCGGGGTTGCCCAATCTTTCCAGGCTGAACTTAACATCTTCCCAGGTAAAATCATTGCCGTTATGAAACTTAACACCTTCTCTCAGGGTAAATCTCCAGGTGAAATCATCAACCCTTTCCCAGGAGGTTGCCAGAGCGGGCAGCAACTCACCGGCGGTATTCCTCTGAAGAAGACCGTCAAACAGATTACTCATAACGGATAAATTAGAATCAGCATCAGAACCATAGGGGTCCATGGTTCTGGGGGGTGCATCCACCCCTACCACAATAGAATCCTGGGCTGACACTGCTCCTGAAATTAATGAAAATGCAAAAACAGATAATAAAAGTATTACGGCTAATTTTTTCATGTTTACCTCCCTGTCTTTTTGTCCCTAAAGTCCGGCAGTTCAAAGATCATTTCTGAAGTCTTTTAACATCACTTATTACAGCTTAAATTACAATCCGGTTTATAATTGCTTTTTTGAAATTACCTGATATCTGCCTGCCTACAACCAGGATTTCCCGGATTTTTTGACATTATTCTCTGACTCCAGATATATATAAATAATCATAAAAAGTTAAAAGGTGCCTGAAAAGTTTAAAGCCTTCTGTCCCAGGACCCTCTATAACTATTTATGTTTTTTTTATAGAATCAATAAAATAAGTAAATATCTTTTTCTGTTCCTCAAATTTTTCAAACATCATCTCGGGATGCCACTGCACTGCAAAAAGTAAATTGCTGCTCCCATCTTCTATACCCTCGATTAAGCCATCTTCTG
>PWHA01000308.1 GCA_003554685.1 Halanaerobiaceae bacterium | reverse complement strand
GGGCCTGGGAATGGGGAATGGCCCGGCTCTGGCACTCTTGCTGGCCGGTCCCGCTTTGAGCCTGCCCAACATGCTTGTTATTCATCGGGTCCTGGGCACAAAAAGGACAGCTGTTTTTATTGTGCTGGTGGTTATTATGGCAACAATCAGCGGAATGATTTACGGCAATCTGGTTCTCTGATAATCAGGCTGCTGATAGCAGACTGGAGGTGAAACCAAATGAAAATTGAAGTTCTGGGTCCGGGCTGCAAAAATTGCGAGACCACAGCCAGTAGATTTGCAGAAATTATTGAAGAGCTGGGTATTGAAGCAGAGTTAAATCACATTACCGATATGAATGAGGTGATGGAAAGGGGCATTGCTTTAACCCCGGCAGTTATAATTGATGATGAGATCGTTGTTTCCGGCGAGGTGCCTTCTCGCGATAAAATCAAGGAACTGCTGCAGCAGAGCTCTTAAAATAAACAGAAGCAGTCCAGAGTTTGTAGCTGAAAATAGCTAAAAGAGTCCGGGCTTATCTCTTAACTGAGGGATAGACCGGGCTTTTTCTTTTCTGTCTGGCGGCAGCAGTATTTTTCAAAAAAAATATGGGAATTGTATAATAATCACTTGCAAATGACCGACAAATCTAATATAATAAAAAATCCAATGAAAATCCTATAAGACACAGAAAATGCCGGGGATAGTTCCCCGGAATATATTATTTAATAGGTAATTAACTTTACGCAAAATATAGAAATATATATTAACAGCACGGGGGGAAACATTACATCCCGTGCTTTTTGTTATTTTACTAAACTTATAGTTTCAGGGATTAGTTTTTCTAGTATATTTGAAACCAGTTTGAAACCAGAAAAACTGACTGGAGCAGGCAGCAGCCGAAATAACTCTAAATTCCCGAAACTCTAATCTAAATTCCCGAAGCTCAAAACTGAAGTCCCGGAGCTCTGATCTGAGTCCAGAAGCTTTGACCTGATTTCAGATACTTTGACCTGAGTCCCGGAGCAAACAATAAAGAAAGGAGGTCAGCAATCATGAAAGTCTACAATCTCAGGATGCTCTCCCAGATTTTAGGTCTGACGGATACCGAAATTTTAGAACTTCTCAACAGTGGAGAACTGGAGGGCAGTAAAATTGCAGGAGAATGGTCAGTTTCAGAAAGGCAGGTCCGGGAATACCTGGGAAAAAAGGAACCGTCATCTCGCAGCAACTGTCCCTACTGGAATGTCTGCAGCAGAACCTAAATCTGCTGAAAGAAATATAATGATTATGGAGGTATAGCTATGAGCGGTAAAGAGGAGCTACAGCAGCAAAATAATATTTTCAGGCGAAGTGATGAAGATATCGAGGTCAGCAGTAAAAGTGCAACACCGGAAGAAATTGAGCTGGATAATGATTTATTTAACTGCCGGTGTCAGTTAAATCATTCTTCTGACGGCAGTGAGGGGAAGCAGCGAGTATTAGATGGACAGGAGGAGAACCCAACCCTGATTAATTCGTTTAAAATGAACCTGAGAGATCCCGATAAACTATTTCAGGAGCTGGAGAGGAAAAATAAAATAACTGTAAATCTACAGGAAGATCAGCAGCCAGGCGACCTTTTGAGCTGGAATAAATTTATTCAGGAGCTCAGAAAAGAAATTTATCGATCAGAGAGGTATCAAAGCAATCTGGCTTTGATAATACTGGTTGTTAATAAACCTGGAGATGTCAAAAATTACAGCCGTCAGGGGAAAAGGAAGAAGGCATTGAGCAGCCTGATAGAAGAGGTTAAAGATCAGATCAGAAGAGAAGATGTTTTTGGCCGCTGGGACAGATATAATTTCATTATCATGAACCCAAATACTAACCTTACTCTTGCTATCAAACTGGCCAAGAGGCTGGCAGAAAACGTTACCCATTACAGTTCTGGTGAAACAACTGGTCTGAGCTGTCGCTTCGGAGTTACAGCTATCAGACCTAAGGAAGAATATCAAGAACTGCTTGACAGATTGACAGAAATAAAAAACCAGTTGCAGAACAGGAAGGAAACAAATTTCTATGTTGCCAGATAAAAAAGTCCCGGGGCACCGCTAAATCAGCTGTACTTCTGCTGAGCATGTCATGCCCCGGGTATATTTATGTCAGCCCGATCCGGCAGTTTATTTCTCTTCCGTCATTCATCCTGACTACCATTCTTCCTGTATTATATCATAAGGAGGTTATTCTGGCAGGTAATCGCTATACAAAAATAATAGTCTTGGGAAAAATCTATTAAATTTTTCAGTTAAAGAGGAATATGCCAGAAGAACTTGAATTATATATTACCCCGCTAACCGACAGTTAAAGCAGTTAACCTTATTTAAGCAAAAAACTCAGGATTGATCAGATGACAAAAAAACTTATTTGCAAAACTGAAAATAAAACTGGTGAGCAGAAAGAGGATTAATTTTAAAATTTTATACTGAGAGTTATTAATCTGATAAAATTACCGCCAGCTGAGCGAAGAGCGGATGCTGGCATCAGGGAGCTGGGAATCTTGCTGCATGATTATTCTTATATCAGGCAGAATAACCTTGAGATAAGATATAGAGAGGGCTTTGCAAAATATCTGGGCCTGACTCTCACTGCCTTCTCAGAAAGTTATGATTTCCTTGCCAGATTTTTTTCTCAGGAAATCAGTGATTCCCTTCGCCTGATTTTGGTCCCCGACAGAAAGGAATATGATCGGCTGGTTATCAAGCTTCTCGGTGTTGATATCGAAACACCCTCAAATCCGGGCAGGCTGGCCCAGCCCCAGAAAACCGATCTGGTTTTTCTCCACCCCTCAGCTTATGACAGGGATTCCAGCTATATTTTTCGTCCTGATGAATACACCAGGCTTATCTGCCATGAGCTGACCCATGTTTTTGAAGAATACCTAGCTCCAGATATAGAGTCAAGCCCCCGCTGGTGGAGTGAGGGTCTGGCTGTATTTCTCTCCAGGCAGTGGCAGCACGCAGATCAGTTTGCCT
>PWHA01000226.1 GCA_003554685.1 Halanaerobiaceae bacterium | reverse complement strand
TGACTTCAAGCCAGCCCTTGGTTCTAGTCAAAGCAACAAATAGTTGATTCCTCAAAGTAAAATTATCCTCATCCTCAGCAACTGTATCAAGTCCTATAACATAGACCATATAGGCCTCATTGCCCTTTGCTCTAAAAGTATGAGAAATTGTTACCCCACCTTCATTCCAAAATTTATCAGGATCGACACTGGGATATTTAGGACGAAAAATGTTATTTTTCAACGATTTGGGGATATAAATATCTATTCCGGCAGCTCTGATTGCTTTAGCCGCTTCTATCTTTAAATTAAAAGCTTCCCGAGGATGGCCAAGAACAATAACCAGGATGTCTCTACTAGGCTCCAACCCATCTACATCAATATTGTATTTTATCTTCTCTGCCAGTTTTTTTAGTTCTTCCTCTCGGGAATTATATTTATTGAATTTAACAATCTCATCAGGCCAGAGTTCCTGGACTCTGTTGGGGGTCATTTCATCAGGACGGTGCAGTATTACTTTCTGTCCGGGAGGATTGAAACTGCCTTCCAGAATCTCGTATCCAATGTTCTCCCAATCTTCCTGAGTGGTATAACCCCGCAGCATTCTCTCTGGTCGAAGCAGACCCATGCCAATGGCGTGAGCTGCTGTTAGAACCGGTCCGGGAGTCCGATAGCATTTATTCATAATCTCGCTTTTTCTAATGCCGCCTTCGTGAAATCCGCTAACCATTCTCCTAAACTCCGGTTTATCGCCAAATAGCTCCGGAGCAGTTGGTACATTGAGAGAATTTAAGCTCTGAGCTTCATCATAGGCCCAGATAAGTCTTTTCCCCTGCCCATTAGTGTTGGGTTTTATAGCCTGATATGCCAGCCAGTAAAAGGGCTGTTTGTCTTCGTATTTCAGTTCCTTATCATCAACAATTAAGTCCTGAGCTTCGTCTATTAAAATAGCATTGTAGATAGGCTTAATCTGATCGACCTCTTCTAATAGAATTTTGCAAGCTTTGATCAATTTTTCATTGGGATCTCCATCTCCCAGTTTTTTATTCATAGCATGGAGAAATTTAGCGTTATGAGCGCGGCACATCTTACTATAGAATCCAGGCTGATCTTTGGCTCCCCAGGCATGAAGGATCTGCAAATTTTCGTTTTCTTCCAGATTAAAGTCAGTTTCACCCCCGCTGAATCTCTTCAACCATTTGTCTACTTCGCCTAAAACATTATCATAAAGACTGCGGGTAAAAAATATCAGAGCAATTTTCCAATCAGGATGTTTGAGGTGCATGTGAGCAGCTTTTTGAGCCAGCAAAACAGTTTTGCCTGATCCGGCAATCCCTCTAATTCTCTGAGGGCCTGGTGGTATTGTTTTCCCAATAATCTCCTGCTGCATATCAACTTCATAAACATCTTCTTTGATAATTGATTTAACCTGACTTCTTTTCTTCTTTTTGTTCTTGTTATTTTTCCCAGTAAATAAACCGGTAATAGTTTTTACCAGAGAACCTGACTCCTCATCTTCCCGTAAGCGTTCACCAGACCCCCCGGCAGCATCTTCTTCGCTATAGGTCACCTGACCGGTTAACGCCAGCAAAATATCATTCCAGGCTTCATTATCAAGCTCATGTCCACTACCTGTCCCTTTGAAATCCGATATTTTGTTTAAAAAGGTTTTGCTGCCAAGCTGATCAGAAAAAATTATATTTTCATCATAAAAGTTCTTCTGCTGCCAGTCTGACTCTTTTATCGCTGGCAGAATAATCCCATATTTCTCAGTGATATTCCGAAGCGATCTATTATTCTGGTATAAACCTCGCAGAGCATAGAACTGGTCTTCCACATCATATAGAGGACTGGCTGTGCTGCCATCTGCAAACTTCCAGCTCTTATCATCAGCTTCCACAATATTCTCAAGCTGATATTCTCTGACCTCTAAAACTATAACTCCCATCTTCTTATCGACAATAATAATATCCGGCTCTTTCCTGCTTTCTCCTCTTTTAGAAAAGAGAGGATATCTCCAGTAAGCAACACACTGTCTGCCGCTAAATGCCCTTCGAACTGAACCCCAGGCCTGCACATAATTTTGCTGGCTTTCAGGATCAATAATGTCAGTAGTAATAAATTTATAGGCAGAATCAACTTCTGTAATATCACCCTCCCTGTCCTCAGAAAAGCTGATGATCTTATTCTCTTCACCACTGAAAATTAGCTGATCGCCATATTTTTTGCTTTTTTCAATTCTTTGATCTAAATCAACTGTTTTCCGCTGGCTCTCTTTAATCTGCTTAATTTCTTTCTGAAGCTGCTGAATGATTTCATCATATTTCTCTGCTAATTTTTCTAAATCATCCTGTTCATCTTTTTCGGGTATCCGGAATTTTTTTGGCTCAAAATCCCAGTCTCCATATACCTGCATAAACCACACCGCTAATTTATGACTTAAGGAAAGCAAAGTTTGAGCTTCTTCAAGTGATTTATAATCCTCATGAGCAGCCTTATTTCCTTCAGTGCGAAGGGCGTGAAAAATATCTGTTATTTTGCCATCAATTAATTCTTCTCTCTCCAAAAGTTTAAGTTTATTATAAAGTGAATTCTCTTCGGGTTCTTCTAGCTCATCATAGGCAAACATATAATCAACAAGCTGTTCGGCAAACAGTCTCAGTTTAAATATTGTGGTATTGGGATCGCAATATAAATTTTCCTCCGCTATACCTGCCATTTCGCTTAATTCAGGCCACTTCTCCTTTAAGAAAGTAAAATTACCGGCCATTATAATCACCTCTGAGGTCAGAATATAAAATATTAACAATCTATAACTGCAGAACTTGAAAATAAAACCGATTAAAATGAATTTCGAAATAAATGTTTAACAAAAAAAGCTTTATCCCGGAAAACATAAATTAAAGTCGGGATAAAGCCGAAATTTAATTTTAAAAGTACTAAAAGTAGAATTCAACAAGAACTTCCCGTTACCTGTCTGGTTTTAAGATTTTGCAAAAATTTTATTGCTGTTAATA
>PWHA01000068.1 GCA_003554685.1 Halanaerobiaceae bacterium | reverse complement strand
ATGTATAATAATGCCTTTATGGCATAATAATGTCTTCATGAACTTTTCTGTTTTAGTAGTTTTAAGAGATTCCGTAATTCCTCCAGACTGCTGCAGACAAGTTCGGCTTTAAAACCACCCTCCATTTCTTCAACTTTAACCGTCAGCCCGGTTATCTCCTCCAGTTCCTGTGAATGTCGTTCCCATTCCAAAGAATCCTCTTGATTCTCAGTCCCTTCCAGTTCATTATCCTGCGCACTTCCGAGTTCTCTCTCGGTTTTGTCCAGCAGTTCCTCCAGGTCATCAAGCACTTCATCAGCATCATCCTTGCTGTCTTCCTTTCCAGAAATTCTTTCTTTAATAGCTGAAACATGCTTCTCAGACTGTCTGACAGACATCTCCTGATCAATAATCTCTTCTGCAGCCTTTATCTGAAGTTCAGGATCCTCCAGCCCGGCCAGAGCCCGGGCCTGGCCGGCAGATAGTGTTCCACGTGAAACATATTTCTGGATTCTGGCAGGAAGTTTTAATAGTCTCAGGCTGTTGCTGATGCCGGACCTGCTTTTACCCAGTTTCTCTGCCAATTCATTCTGGGTCAGTCCCATCCTCTCAAGCAGCTGTTTGTAGGCAGTTGCTTCTTCCAAAGGATTAAGGTCATCTCGATGGATATTTTCCACCAGAGCAATCTCCATCATTCTATCTTCTTCAAATTCCTTTATTATTGCAGGCACTGTATCTTTATTAGCCATCCTCGAGGCTCGCCAGCGTCTTTCTCCAGCTACTATATAATAGCCCTCCTCGCCTCTTGGTGTCAGGATCAGGGGCTGCAGCACTCCATTTTCTTTAATTGAAGCTGCCAGTTCCTCCAGGCCTTCTTCACCAAAAGACTCCCGGGGCTGATAGGGGTTGGGTTCAATCTTTTCCACCCCAACATTTTCTATAATCTCATCGCTCTCCTTCATCGATTTCAGGCCGTCTTCGCCATTGAAAAAGGCATCCAGGCCCCGACCCAGTCTTTTCTCTTTACTATTCATTTGCCAGCACCTCCCGGGCTAATTCTTTATAAGCTTTAGCTCCAGAAGAACGGGGTTGATACTGGAGAATTGATTCGCCAAAGCTAGGAGCCTCACTTAATCTCACATTTCTGGGAATAATCGTCTCAAAAATCTTTTCAGAAAAATATTTCTTCACTTCCTCGGCTACCTGTTCAGAAAGATTGGTGCGGCCGTCATACATGGTAAGCAGAACGCCCTCAAGGTCCAGTTTGGGATTGACATTCTCTCTGACCCGTTTTATGGTATCCAGCAGCTGTCCCAGGCCCTCCAGAGCATAATATTCACACTGAATGGGAACCAGTACCTTCTCGGCAGCTGCCAGAGCATTTAAAGTAAGTATTCCCAGAGAAGGGGGGCAGTCAATCAGTATGTAGTCAAAATCCTGGTGATATCCATCTATTGCTTGAGCCAGCCTCTTCTCCCGGGAAATCTCGGTAACCAGCTCTATTTCAGCACCAGCCAGATCGATATTGGCGGGAATAACCTTTAAACGGGGAATATCAGTCCCCTGAATCACCTCAGCAAAAGAGGTATTTCCCAGCAAAAGATCATAGATGCTGTTCTCAATTTCATCCTTTTCCAGACCGAGACCGCTGGTGGCATTTCCCTGAGGGTCAATATCAACCACCAGAATCTGGCGATCATACTCAGCCAGAGCCGCTCCCAGATTTATGGCTGTGGTGCTTTTGCCCACTCCGCCCTTTTGATTGACTATTGCTATTCTTTTACCCATCATCACTGCCTCCCCGGGTTCCAGTCAGATTCCTGCTCCATGTTATCAGGTTGTAGTTTGTTTCCTGTTTAATTTTTCCTGTTGAATTTTATGCAGATTTTGCAATTCTTCCTGCCCAACCTGGCCTGCCGTTCTTCTCTTAAGAAATTTCCGTTTTTATTCGTCCCAATAATGCCCCAGCAATTATATATTTCGGTGCTGTCAGGCTAACTCCTGCTTCCCAGGGGACGTTTTTTAGGAATTCCCACCCGCCTGGGATATTTTTCCGGGCTGTAATCCTTTTTTTGATAGGAAAGCAAATAACGTTCTCCATCCAGACCCGGAATCTCTAATTTAAAAATTTTTTCCCGGTAGCCCTGAAGAAGAGCAGCGGCAGCTTCTCCTTCCTCCAGTTCTTCCTGATATCCGGGTCCTTTAAATAGGAGAGCCCGGCCCTTAATCCTCAGCAGAGGAAGAGAGTATTCCAGCAGTATATTTAAGGGAGCCACTGCCCTGGCCAGAACAAAATCAAACTTCTCCCGCCAGTCTTCATCCTGGCCTAATTTTTCCGCCCGGGCCCTGAGGGGCCGGCAGTGAACAATATCAAGCTTCCGGACTGTTTCACTAAGAAAATCAACCCGTTTTCGCCGGGAATCCAGGAGATAAACAGTGCTCTCCGGCAGAACTATGCTCCAGATGAGCCCGGGAAGTCCGGCACCGCTGCCAACATCTATCCCGATTTTGCCGGCATACTCGGCAAGTATGCCGGCATAGAAGAGAGGAATCAGGGAATCCAGAATGTGGAGATAGACTATCTCATTCCTGTCAGCAGGACCAATCAGGTTGTATTTCTGGTTTTCCTGATAAAGAATTTCGACATATTCAGCCAGTTTTTTAGTTTTTTCAGGATCGTTCATTTTTTCTCTTAATGCTGCAATCCGCTGCTTCTCCCTTTCTTCAAGTTCTTCCTTATCCTCAAGAAAGGCAGCAAAATCCTCTATGCCGCAGGAAATATTATTTTTTATCACCTGACTGGTATTCATTCGCTCTCACCCTGCTGCTGCCGCCTTTTCTCCAGATAAATTAACAGCACCTGAATATCGGCAGGAGATACTCCAGGAATCCGGGAAGCTTGTCCAACTGAATGAGGCTGGATCTTATTGAGTTTCTCTCTAGCTTCCTGCCTGAGGTTACTAAGCTGGCTGTAATCCAGGTTCCGGGGCAAAAGTTTATTCTCCATCTTTTTGAATTTCT
>PWHA01000275.1 GCA_003554685.1 Halanaerobiaceae bacterium | reverse complement strand
GGGGCTGGAGCCCTATCGCCGGGCCGGCAGGGATCACGGCCGCTGGATCCTGCTGGATTACCGGGATACGGTGGTGCATGTTTTTCACCGGCATGAGCGCTCCTTTTATGATCTGGAGAGGCTCTGGGCTGATGCGGAGGAAATTCTGCAGAAGGAGTCCGGGTAAGAAGGAGTCCGGGTAAATCTGGTTCAGCTTGAGTTTCTGAGGAGCTGGAGCAGCCGGGGTTGGTTCGGGTTTGATCTGGCCTCTTTGGATTTTGATCTTGCTTTTTTGGGTTTTGATCTGGATCCATGAGCGGCTCGACTGGTCGTTATCTGCTTGGGTTTGCAGGCCAGTTTAGGCTGGCTGTAAATACCTGCTAAAGATATGTACTATAGGCGAGTAAAGAAGTAAGGCAAGGGGGTCCAGGGCTGCCTGGACAGATTATCCCTGTTAATAGCTTTAGGTTAGTTAATAGCCTTCGGTCAAAGGTATAGTTTCCTGTTAGTATATTTTCTCTTGAGAGAAGTCCGGGGATAATTCTGTGGAAAATCTGACTGAAGATATACCGGGCTTGACCTTAGTGAAAAATAACTATAGGGCAGTTGTTAAAAGAGCTTGACAGGGGGTTTGATTGTATTTATAATATTAGATATAATAATGTATAACACTAAATATTAGAAAAAATTTTGATTAAAGTAGCAGGCAAGAACAGAGAAAGTAGCAGGCAAGAACAGAGAAAGCAGCAGGAGAGAACAAAGAAAGTATTAAAAAAATTCAGGAATCAAGAAAAATATAAAGACAGGAAGAAAATCAATATATATATCAACATTCTAATAATACAGCTGAAATAATCTAATATAGCAGCTGAAATAATGATGGAAAGCAGTAGATTCCGGAAGGATTTTTAGAGAGTCGGGCAGGGCTGGAAACCGATATCCGGAAGGAATTGAACTCGTTCCTGAATTCTGGCAGTGAAATTGCTCGAACAAAACCCGGGTTTCTCAGATTGATCTTAACTTTAATGTCTTCAGGAGTTTAGGGTTTTGAAGGGAAAGGGCTGGAGTAGCTGTCGGCGTAGAACTGCGTTAAATTAGAGCGGACCTGAAAGATTCAGGTCAAATCGGGGGGTACCACGGGTTAACCTCGTCCCTTGTGCGGGAGGGGGTTTTTTTAATTTTTTCTGGCCGGGGTTAATTACCCGGCTGGAGTGGGAAAATTGTCAGAAGCAAGCTGCAGTAAAAGCAATTAAAAGTGAGGGGAAACTCAATTAAAGTCAGAATAAAATAGAATAAGATAGTGATGAGAAAAATATTGTGATGAGTTAAATATAGGGGTGAGAAAGATAAAAAAATTAGAAAAAAGGATTTAAGAAATATCAGGGTGAGAGAGAATAACCAGGTAAAATCGGTCAGGGAAGAGAAAAATCACAGGAAAAAACCATAAAATCAGGAGGAGATGATTTAAGTGGCAGAAGAATTTAATTTTGCTGAACGGGAAAAATACTGGCAGCAGCGCTGGCAGGAGGCCGGGCTGGATCGGGCTGAGGATAAAACAGAGAAGGAAAATTATTATGCTCTGGAGATGTTTCCCTATCCTTCGGGCCGGCTGCATATGGGTCATGTCCGGGTTTATTCCATCGGGGATGTGATGGCCCGTTATAAGAGAATGCAGGGCTATAATGTACTTCATCCCATGGGCTGGGATGCCTTTGGACTGCCGGCGGAAAATGCGGCCCGGGAGCACGGCAACATCCATCCCAAGAAATGGACCTGGGACAATATTAAAGCCATGAAGAAGCAGATGATAAGCCTGGGCTTAAGCTATGACTGGGAGCGGGAGGTTACCACTGCCAGTCCTGATTATTATAACTGGACCCAGTGGTTCTTCCTGCAGATGTTGAAAAATGATCTGGCCTACCGTAAGGAAGCGGCCGTTAACTGGTGTCCCAGCTGCGATACCGTGCTGGCCAACGAGCAGGTGGTGGATGGTGCCTGTGAGCGCTGTGAAAGTGAGGTCGAGAAACGGCAGCTGGAGCAATGGTTTTTGAAGATTACCGATTATGCCGATCAGCTGCTTGATGATCATAAGCTCCTGGATAAATGGCCGGAGCGGGTTAAAATGATGCAGAAGAACTGGATCGGCCGCAGTGAGGGTACTATGATCAAGTTTCCGGTGCCGGCTACCGGGGATGAACTGGAGGTCTTTACCACCCGGCCCGATACGATCTTCGGGGCCACCTATATGGTGCTGGCCCCTGAGCATCCTCTGGTGGAGAAGTTCATGAAACTTTCCCGGCGGGAAGAGGAACTTCAGGATTTCATCGACCGGGTCAGCGCTCAGGAAGAGCAGGAAAGAACCTCGCCGGAGTCGGAAAAGATTGGAATTGATACCGGGGTTAAGGCTCTTAATCCTCTGAGCGGGGAGGAGATTCCCATCTTTATTGCCAACTATGTGCTGATGGGCTACGGTACCGGGGCCATCATGGCTGTGCCGGCTCATGACCAGCGGGACTACGATTTTGCCGTTAAATACGACATTTCGGTGCGCCAGGTGATAGAGCCGGAGGGCGATGAGGACTGGGATGTCAAGGCCAGAGATGAAGCCTATGAGGAATATGGTGTTTTGATCAACTCTGATAAGTACAGTGGACTGGATTCGACCGCTGCCTTTGATAAGATTGCCCGGGACCTGGAAGAGGGCGGTCTGGGTCAGAGGGAGACCAACTTCCGGCTCAGGGACTGGCTGATTTCCCGGCAGCGCTACTGGGGCGCTCCAATTCCGGTGGTATACTGTGAGGACTGCGGGATTGTACCGGTGCCGGAGGAGGAGCTGCCGGTTGAGCTGCCCGAGAAGGTGGATCTAACTCACGGCGGGGAATCGCCGCTCCAGAAGGTCGAGGACTTTGTCCGGACCGATTGTCCGGAATGCGGAGGTCAGGCCCGCCGGGAGACCGATACCATGGATACCTTCGTGGATTCTTCCTGGTACTTCCTGCGCTATACCGATGCTGACAATGAAGAGGAGGCGGT
>PWHA01000086.1 GCA_003554685.1 Halanaerobiaceae bacterium | reverse complement strand
GATTATTCTGCCGAAGAGGTTCTCTATTATGCCGGCAGTGCCGAACTGGAATCCCAGCATCCTCTGGGCAGAGCGATTGTGGAGGAAGCCAGGCAGAGAGATATTCAGCTGGATGAAGTCCAGGAATTTTCTTCTGTGTCCGGGCTGGGTATCAGGGCTAAAATTGAGGAACAGGAACTGCTAGTTGGCAGCCTACCTTTTCTGACAGAATCAGGAGTTCAGCCGGGAGAAGAACAGAAGATTGAAGAGCTTGAATCCCGGGGCAATACAGTTATCGCTGTTGCTCTGGAGCGGAAAGCAATAGGTCTGATAGCCATTGCAGATAACCTTAAGGAAGATGCCCGGGAAGCAATTAGCTATCTGCAGGAGGCGGGTATGGAAACCGTGATGCTAACTGGAGACGGAAAAAAGACTGCGGAAGCAGTGGCAGAAAAAGCCGGACTGGACAGGGTTTTATCCCGGGTTCTTCCCCAGAATAAGGTTGAGCAGATTCGCAAATATCAGCAGGAAAATAACAAAATAGTGATGGTGGGAGATGGAATAAATGATGCCCCCGCCATAACTCAGGCAGATATTGGTATAGCCATTGGTGCAGGTACAGATATCGCGCTGGAAGCTTCGGATATTATTATCATGGGAGAAAGATTAACTGGAGTTGTTGATGCCTATCTGATAGGAAAGAGAAGCTACCGGAAGACCAAGCAGAACTTAATCCTGGCCTTTTCCTTTAATGGTGTTGGTGTACCGCTGGCAGTAACCGGGCTTCTCCATCCAGCCTGGGCCATGGTTGCCATGATATTAAGTGTCAGCACGGTGCTCTTTAACTCTTTTCTGCTGGGAGATATGCTGGTAAACAATGATGATTCCCCGGCAGATTAAGCGCTGAAAAATCATTTTTTATAAATATTTGCCCGGTTATTAGATCCCGACTGAAAAGCTGAAGTCGGGCAGTTTAGCTGTTTCTCAGGATTTAACTTGACAAAATCACTGGAGTTATTTATAATTAACCCAGCATACCTGACAAGGGTATATTTGGAAAGTTTTGCGGACGGTTCTGCTGAAAGTTATCTTGATAAAGTTATGTTGATGAAGTTATCTTGATTATGTAGATAAAGTTATGTTGATGAAGTTTTGTTGATAAAACTTTTGATGAAGGAGGTTTGAAAATGAATATATTCAGCAGTTTCCTGGCCAATGGTTCTGGAGAAGGTTTTTTTAGTCACTGCGCAGGATTTCTGGGAGGAAGAGCCGGGGGATTCTTTCCCGGACATTTCTTCGGTGGAATATTTATGGTGCTGTTCTGGGCTCTCATAATCCTAGCAGTTGTTTGGCTGGTAAAGAGCTTGTTTGGTGAGAACAGAGGGAACGAAAACAGGAGAGAAAGCTCGAGCCAGAGAAGTTCCCTGAGTCCGGAAGAGCTGGCCCGAAAACGTCTGGCCAGAGGAGAAATCTCCCGGGAAGAGTTTGAAGAAATAATTTCTACACTGGGAGAATATTAAGAAGTAAACCAGAATTCTAAGTGAAACTACTAAGGCACCCTTTCCGGGTGCCTTAAAACTTTTTCATTACTTTATTTTTGCCTGAAAAGAGGCCACTTTTTCTCCGCTGCCTTTTCAATCTTATTCTGATGCTGTTCATCTACTGCATTATCTTTATGACGCCTGCTCCCCCGGAAATGGATATCAAAATGACCGGCAAAATTGTTATCAGTAATATGTCCGTTTACATTTTCGCCGTGGGGCATACCTGTAATTGAACCTGCCAGCAGCCTGTCCTGTATCTGAACTACTACAGGTCTGCGTTCCCAGCTCCATTCTCCTCCGAAAATTTTCCTTAAAACCTCAGCATCTTCAGGTTTAACAGGCTCTACATCTGCATGATTTGTACCGTATATTCTGCTGACTCTCAAGCTCAATCCACTTTCGATATCTGTGACAAGAACCACATCCGTCCTGTTAAAAATCTCATTAACTTCAGACCAGGCTGCTGGCTCCACCTGCCGAAGGGGAACTATCTTATCCTCCTGAACTGATTTTAAAGTTGAGAGAGTTTCTTCTCCAGCCAGGCCATCGACCATTAAATCCAGATGCTGCTGAAACTGCTTCACTGCAATCTCGGTCTGCAGACCGAAATATCCATCTTCACCGGATACTTTAAATCCCGACCCTCGTAGCTTACTTTGAAGTTTTTCCACTTGAGGGCCTTCACTACCTCTTCTCAACAGGGGAAAGCTTTCCGCCTGCAAACTGGAAGTTCCGGCTGGAGTGAACACATTAAAGACCACAAATAATATCAGGGTTGAAATCAGCAAATAACCAGATAGATTTTTATAGATATTCGAACACTTCATCTAATTATAATCTCCTTTCATCCTTTTTACTCTTAAGTCTCAGGGAATGATTTAACAGGGAATGATTTACAAATTTGTAATCGCCCCCTGAATAATGCAGGGGACGATTAATTTTCAACTATCAATAATCAACCAATAATCAACAACTGGAGGGCTTGAGAATACCTGCAGGGGGGCAGGGGATCAGGCTGATTTTTTGGCCCCCTCAGGTGTGACTTTGGCGTAATCCTCTTCATCAAGTGAAAGCTCTTTATTTTTTAGTCTGGTGGAATTTAATACAATACTTATGGAGCTAACTGTCATGGCTCCTTTATGAGTTTCATAACCAAGTATAAAAACAACTGCCTGACTGTTGCTGTTTTACTGCTGGTTGTTTAAAAAACCTGATAAATACCCAGTATGTGTATATAAATATTGTCTGTCTAATTATAAGATGATATCACCTTAACTGTCAAGCTTAAAATTTTAGAACAAATTTTTTTAATTATTACCATAATTCTGCTGGTGATGATTGCTTATTAAACTTTTTTGTGTTTATGTTGACATATTACATAGGATTTGTTAGGATTAAATTAGAAAAAACCAGTACAGGGTATGAGTATTTATAATCAAATTTAAGGGGGTGTCCCAATGTGTCTTAAGAATTGGTGAGAAAATTTACT
>PWHA01000194.1 GCA_003554685.1 Halanaerobiaceae bacterium | reverse complement strand
TGAGCCTGGTATCCCGGGGAACAAACAGCAGCCCGGCCTTCTTGTCCTCAACATCTATGCTGGCAATAATAACGGTATCAGCCCGGCTGATCCCGTAATGATCCTCGTCATGACCGGTAATGAGAACATTAACCCTGGAGCTGGGGAAAACACTATTGCTCTGAACTGTAAACTCGGTACTTAAAAACATATCTGCTGCCAGGCCCAGAGCCAAGACAACAATCAGAGCACCAATAAATAATTTACCTTTTAAGGGCACCTTCTCCCGGGCATATCTTTTCGACATAAGCAGTTAACCCCCTAATAAATTGTTACGTAGTATTATGATATTGGGGTGAATAATTACATTGCAATCCAGTAAATATCTGATGGTGCTGTCCGCGCTGACCAGCAAAGCCTGATTTAAATCCTCCCCGGCCAGTTTTTTAATCTTTTCTGCTTCGAAATATTCTCTACCCGGCTCAATTTTATCAGCCAGATAAACAATCATTCCCAGCCTGTCCGATTGAGGATTACTGATGGTATGATAACGAATAGCACGGAGCAGGCTCATATCAGTAAGATTAAATTTCTTTTCGGCCATCTCAGCAGCAGCAGGAGCATGCAGGAGTCTTCCCGGCTGCCTTTCCCAGCGGTCCGGCTGCCAGCGGGAATCCTGCAGCAATTTCAGCAGCCTCTCCCGGGGCCAGCCCCGGCAGTAATCATGGAGCAGACCCGCCAGATAGGCTTTCTGCGAAGCTGATTGGTGGATCTCCGCCAGCTCTCTGGCAGTTTCTGCCGTCTGCAGGCAGTGCCGATAAATCTCCGGCTTAAGCTCTCCGGCCAGCTGTTTCCTGATGTTAGTAACATTTTTCTCCGAAATTACCATATATCTATCTCCCAATCTACCTCTCAACCCGGTTTTTCATAAATCTTTTGACATTACCTTGATTCTGAATATCACGAAGCTTACCTGCAGTTCATGTATCTTCTCTCACCGTTCATAAAGCCCCTGCTCTCTAATATATTCTCTCACCGGTTCCGGAACCAGGTAGCGCAGGCTCTGCCCCCCGCCCGCCCGTTTCCGGATCTGACTGGATGATATCTCCATCAGCCCGGTATCGAGAGGTACAATATTTTCCCGGTAATCCTGGAGACTTTCCTGCTTTAGCAGCTCCCCGATATCATAACCCGGCCGGGGCGCCACCAGCAGCCGGCTTCTGGCAAGAATAAATTCTGGCTCCCGCCAGGTGAAAATTTCAGCCAGGGAGTCAGCCCCGATTATCAGTAAAACACCGGCAAATCTTTTAAGAAAATGCCGCAGGGTTCTGGCCGTATAGGAGGCACCCGACCTCTCAAGCTCATATCGGGAAACCACCAGTCCGGGATTATCATCGACCGCCCGGTCCAGCATCTCCAGGCGAATCTCAGCCGGAGAAACCGACCCTGTCTGCTTATGAGGCGGGATCCCGGCCGGCATCAGCAGGAGATAATCACAGCCAAGCTGTTCCCGGGCCTGCTCGGCAATAATCAAATGTCCCAGATGGGGAGGATCAAAGGTCCCCCCGAAAAGAATTATCTGGTTATTTTTTTTCTCCTGGCGGCCCATCTCCTGTTTTTCTTTTTCCTGCAAGCTTATCACCTTATTTTTATTTTATGTTCTATATGTTCTCTGGATATGCTCTCTCTGAAAAAAGCACCGCAAGTTCCAAATAATTCTCTGTGTTAAATCATCCTGCAGCTCTCAAATCAGTTTTTTTGTCTCCAAAGCTTATCACAGACCTAAATCCATGGTATCATTATATTAAATCAAAGGTCTTTTATCAAGCAAATTACAATATTTTTCAAGCAAATTACAATATTTTCAAGGAGTGATTCCCGTGACAAAGAATTTTTTAGGACAAAAGCCCCGCTATCCCGAAAGCGTTTTTCTGGCTCCCGGAGTCCAGATTATGGGAGAGATAGAGATCGGGGAAAATTCCAGCCTCTGGCCCAATGTAGTCGCCAGAGCTGATATGGAAAAAATCACTATTGGATCTGGCACCAATATCCAGGATAACTCCACCCTTCACAACGACTTCGACACTCCACTGATTATCGGCAGCAACGTAACTGTTGGCCATTCAGCAATCCTGCACGGCTGTCAGGTTGCCGATAACTGCCTGATCGGCATGAGTGCCACCATCATGAATAACGCCAGGATCGGAGAATATTCCATAATTGGCGCCGGGGCTCTAATTCCAGAAGATACCGAAATTCCTCCCGGGAGCCTGGTAGTCGGTCTGCCTGGCAAAGTTATCCGGGAAACAAATGCTGAAGAGCGCCAGAAAATCGAAGAATCGGCCGAAACCTACCAGAAGATGGCCCGTCAGCACCAGAAATTCCATCGAAATAACCGGGACTCCCCTCGAAATAACCGGGATTTCCCTCGAAATAAATAAGCAGAAAAGAAATAGATATATACTCAAAAAATAAATAAACAGTCAGGGCCTGCCAGTTTCACCCGCATTACAGTCAGCTGTACTGTTCCATGATGGTTTCGTAGGCCGACTGAATCTCGGCGAATTTCTTCTGGGCAGTCTTGACAAACTCCTCCGGCAGGTCCTTGGCAATTATCCGGTCCGGATGATATTTTTTCACCAGTTCCCGGTAGCGCTTTTTAATCTCGCTCTTGCTGGCCTTGGACGATAAGCCCAGCGTCTCATAGGCCTGTTTCAATTTCCTGACCGGAGCCTGCTGGCCCGGGCCGTAATTGCCATACCCCCGGCTGCCCTGAGCTCCACCAGAATAGCTGCCCGACTGTCTGCCCTGAGCCCCACCGGAATAATTTCCTGAATAACTGCCTGTATAGCTCCCGGAATAGCTGCTGGAGTAGCTCTGATCCAGCCGGAAAATAACCTCCGCCTCCTCCAGCAGATCCTCCTGCTGCTGGCTCATTCCCTGATTGGCCTCTCCCAGCCTGAGCAGCATCTGATAAACTGTGCCCAGAATACCGGGGTTAAAAGCCACCAGCGAAGCCAACTTTTCAGCGGTCTGGGAAAACACCTGAGAATTCTGCCCCACCCTGTCAAAATAGGCCAGAGCCTGACGGGCAGCCCCGGTTCCCATCCGCAGATCTCTCCGGACAATTTTTTTAACTATTTCCCTTTCTTCTCCGGTTATTGGACCATCAGCCCGGGCAAAGGCTGCCAGCAGTGAAAAAAGCTGGACAAAAAATTCCTGCTGTTTAACAGCAGTGCCGTAGCCCCCGGACTTCCTCCGGTAATATCCCTGGCTGTCCTGCTGATACCGATCGCTGCTGTAATATTCCCTCTCAATTTTTTGACCGGAAAAATAGTAACCCAGCAGCCCTCCCAGAATTGCTCCCGGGATATTAAACAGGATAAAACCAATCAACGCTCCCAAAAACGGCAGACCGCAACCCAAAATAAGTACCTCCTCTAAATTACCTCGACAAAATATACAGCATCAGATTTGAAGATATGAACCCGGATTTGAACCCGGATTTGAACCTAGGCATACATTTCCATGTTTATTATAACACATTTGCCGACAATTAAAAAAATTAATTTGCACTATGTACATTTTCTTGATATTATTATTATGTAAGTTTTTTTACCCACTTTTATACTGATTTTTTATTTAAATATTATTAAATATTATTAAATATTATTACTGGAAATTATTGAAACATTTTTTAAATATCAAGCTATTTTCATGATCAATATCTCCCGTGTTTCCTATCTTCAGAATATTAATTTAAAAAACTAATTGTATAGTGGGGGAAATTGTTGGACTAATTGTAAAAAGCCGGGCTCTTGAGAGGGAGGTTAAAAATTGCTGGTCTCAATTTTAAAGGTTATGCTGGCACTGTCGGGTTTTACTCTCTTCGGCAGTTCTTTATTTTCTCTGTACTTTATTCTCGGCACCAATTTTATTTCCGAGCACTCGCTTATTTATGTTCTCGATATTCCGGAAACATTGGCAGTTGCAGTTCTGGCGATGGCTTCAGTTGTGCTGCTCCTGATTCCAGGCCTGCTGCTGCTTTCGACTCTAAGAATAATAAATCTCCTGGAAGATGAAAACACTGCCGGAAAATGACAGGGCCTGCTATCGTGCTTATAAAAGGGCCCGTAATTAATTTTTATAATTGCCTTATAATTTCCTTTTGATTTAATAAAATTTTATAATTGCCTGTTGAGCAGAGAATATGAACCCGAATATTGCCGCAGGCAGGGAGGTGTTTCCTGTGAAAAACTCTAACAGTAATATGCCACATAACTCTGAAAATCAGCAGCCTGAAAAGGAAATTATCAGCCCCGCCAAGAAGAAAGAACTCTCCCTGGAAAGAGCCTGGGAGCTGAAAAAGAGAATTGAGGATTACCGCCAGCAGTTACCCGAAATAAAAAAGGGCCGGGAGATGAAAAAGATTTTTGTCACCCGACGGGAGAAAATTTTGCGCCATTTTGCTGCCACCCTCGAGGACTGGAACAGCTGGAAATGGCAGATTAAAAACCGCATCTCCACTGTAGAGGAGTTGAAAAACTTTGTCGATCTTTCTTCTGAGGAGATTCAGGAAATTAAAGCAGTGGAAGAAAAATACCGCTGGTCGATTTCTCCCTATTTTCTCAGCCTCATCAATCCCGAAGATAAGAGCTGTCCCATCAGAAAGCAGTCAGTACCACAGGCCCGGGAGCTGCAATCAAACGGCGGCGAGCCCGACCCCATGAACGAAGAGCTGACCAATCCCGCCGGAGTAATTACCAGAAGGTACCCCGACCGCCTGATTATCAAACTTACCAACATCTGCGGCATGTTCTGCCGGCACTGTCAGCGCCGCCGGGAAATCGGCGAGGTTGACCAGCATGTCGACCGCCAGATTATCGAAGAATCGATTCAGTATATCAGAGATAACGAAGAAATCCGGGATGTTCTCCTGACCGGAGGCGATCCCCTGACCCTGGAGAACGGCAGCCTGGAAGAGGTCATCCGGGAACTCCGCTCCATTCCCCACGTGGAAATAATTAGAATTGGCTCCCGGATGCCGGTTACAGTACCCCAGCGGATAACCGAAAATTTATGCGAGATGCTGGCAGAGTATCATCCGATTTATCTCAACACCCAGGTCAACCACCCCAAGGAACTGACCGAAGAGGTTTTTGCCGCCTGCGAACTTTTATCCCGGGCCGGGATACCCCTGGGCAACCAGGCTGTTCTGCTTAAAGGAATAAACAATGATCCCCATGTGATGAAATGCCTGAACCAGGAACTGCTGCAGGCCCGAATCAAGCCCTATTATATTTTTCATGCCAAACAGGTCATCGGCACTTTTCATTTTCAGACTTCGGTCGATGATGGCATTGAAATTATGGAAAAACTCCGGGGCTACACCTCGGGTATGGCCATCCCCCAGTATATCATCAATGCCCCCGGCGGATTGGGCAAAACCCCCGTTTCCCCGGAATATGTCATCTCACGGGGCCGGAACCATGTCACCATTCGCACCTGGGAAAACAAAGTAATAAACTATCCCAACCACCGGTAATTGAATGTAACACAATGTAAGGCAAACCCCCACTGCCCCCTTCGTAGCACAACGAGACATGAAAACAAAACTGCATATTTTCAAAGTAACCCCCATGCCCCTTTTAGAGCACAACAATAGATGAAAATATTACAGCGTATTTTCAAAGTAATCTCATGGATATCCTGTCCTGAAAATATAATGTCACCAGTTTTAAAGTCCGGTTTAACAATCCCAATTAAAGTTTATAATTAAAACAGGAGGTCAATCACAATGAAGGATAAAACAGCAGACAGCAGCAGCTCTTCCCGGTTCCCAGAACAGGCAGTAATTTCACCCAGGCAGCAGCTCCAGGGAACCGTTTCAGTCCCCGGAGATAAATCCATCTCACACCGTTCTCTGATGTTAAGTTCTCTAGCTGCAGGCACGAGCACCATCACCGGCCTGCTGGAGGCCGATGACTGTCTCAGTACCCTGGCAATAATGCGGCAGCTGGGAATCAAAATAACCAGAACCGATAACGGATGCTTTCAGGTTGAAGGCCGGGGCCTCCAGGGGCTCCAGGAACCGAAAGATGTCCTGGACTGCGGCAATTCCGGTACCAGCATGCGCCTGCTGACCGGACTTTTAGCCGCCCAGGATTTCTATTCTGTGCTGACCGGGGACTCCTCTCTTCGCTCCCGGCCCATGGCCCGGGTCACCGAACCGCTCTCAGAAATGGGAGCCAGAATCTGGTCCCGCCGTCAGGGCCTGGCCCCCCTCAGTATCCATGGTGCCAGTCTCAGCGGGATAACCTTTCATCAGCCAGTTGCTAGTGCCCAGGTTAAATCCTGTCTGCTGCTGGCCGGCCTTTACACTGGAGAAAAAACCACAGTTGTTGAACCCGCCCCTTCCCGCGACCACACCGAAAGAATGCTGCAGGCCGCCGGAGTACCACTGGAGATAGAGGAGGGAGTAATCACCCTGGATGCCAGCACTCCTCCCCGGCTGGAGCCCTACAATCTGACCGTGCCCGGAGATATCTCCTCGGCTGCCTTCCTGCTGGCCGCAGCCCTGATGGTCCCCGAAGGCCAGCTGGTAATTGAAAATGTCGGTATCAATCCCACCCGCAGTGGTATCCTGACCGCCCTGAAGAAAATGGGAGCCCGGCTCGAAATTAAGAATGAAAGGGAAATCAGCGGCGAACCTGTGGCCGACCTTAAAATCACTTCCGGACCCCTGCAGGCCATTGAGCTCTCCGGTGAGATCATACCCAGCCTGATTGATGAAATTCCAGTGCTGGCAGTTCTGGCAACCCGGGCTGAAGGAACTACAGTTATCAGCGATGCTGAAGAATTGAGAGTTAAGGAAACCGACCGCCTGGCAGCCACCGCCCGGGAACTCAACCGCCTGGGAGCCGGTGTCAAAGAAAAGGAAGACGGACTGGAAATCACTGGTCCCGTATCTCTGACCGGTGATGTGACCTTGAAAAGCTATCATGACCACCGGATTGCCATGGCAATGGCAGTAGCCGGACTGGCCGCTGATCGGGAGATCACCATTGACAACAGCAAAGTAATTTCCGTTTCCTTTCCCGGCTTCCTGGACCTCCTGGCCGAACTGTAAGCCATAATCACTTCTATAAACCACAACGGATTGTAATTATGGCTGAGGATTGTAATTATGGCTGAAAAAATTGATCTGATAATTGTGAAATTATTAAATAGTCACGCTGATTTTTATTAAGTTCTCACACGTAAAGCCAGTATACGTGAAGCCAGTATACGTGCGAGAAACTTATGTGTTTTGTCTCTGAAAATTTAAAATTTATTTTGGGTTTGAGTCTTTGTTGCCCAGATTTAAGTCTGTGTTGCCCTTTTAAGCCCTCCAACAGTCTGTAAATATCATAAATTATAAATATAGCACACTTTTTTAAGACCTTCGGTAATTATTGCAATATCCTTATTAATATCGTAAATCATAACAAAGAAAATTGACTGGAACAAAGAAATGTGACAAAAAATATAAAAATTCCACCTAAATAATTTGACAAACCAGAGGATTACTGCTATAATCTTTCTTAACAATTTAATTGACTGAATTAAAAACCATGAAGGGGATCAGTAAGCTTGGGAAATACCAGCACAGCTTTTTTAGAGAGCCGGTGGCTGCTGCAAACCGGTTATTTCCTGGCCGAATTACACTCCGGAGTTGCCAGCTGAAAGGGTAAAACCAATTAAGCCCGGCCGTCTTCCGTCGTTACCCGGTGAGGAAGTGTCTGCCCGAAGCACCTGAATAAAAAGTTTCAGCAGCGCTTCCAAAAGAGATGATCTCTTTTCTGTAGCCCGGCTTATTTCTGAGCTTATTATTGAAGTCCGGTCTCTTTAGCTAAATTTTCTCCGGAACTCTGATCGGTTAAAATCCGTCCATTTTTTTAGCCGCCCTGCCAGAGTTCGGTCAATGTTATGCTCGATGATCAAATGAGCTGTTCAATGATCAATTAAACGATCAATTAAACTCTTTTCTCAAATTATTCTCTTTTTACCGCTGATCACGGGATCTCATCAAATTAGTTCATTATTGATCATCACTGAATAACATTGGGAATCATTGAGCACCATTAAGAAAATTGGGCATTTTAGCAAAGAGCACCTAAACCTTCAGGAAAATTAACAGGCTCCAGAGCCGGTAGATTGAGAGCTCACTGTTTCATGGCTCGCAAAGAAAAAGAGATCAAAATCAGGTGGTACCGCGACAATGTCGCCCTGGCATAGGGGCGGCTTTTTTTAGTTGATCTGGTGGTTTAACTATTTTATTTGATGGTTGCACTGCGGAAAGTAATTTTTCGTAAATTTTCTAGATGAGATCTCTGCTCTACCAGGGGTCATAATTTAAAAATTTATCCAATTAGACTTTATACCGGGCAATCATTTGATGGTTTATCTGTTTTTTTAATTGTTCATCTTTCTAACTGTTCATCTGATTTCTAATGGTTTATATGGTTTCTAAGTTGGTTTTTAAGGTTGAAAATTTTTCTGAATCAGAGTTCTGAAATTAGCGGCCAGGACAGGAGAATATTAAGCGAAAAAAAGCGAAAAACTAAAAATCAGACAGGGAAAACACAGAAGGAATCCAATCACAAACAAACTCAAAATTAAAAACAGAGGTGATGAAAATGATTGTAGTAATGAAAAGCCAAAGTGATCAGCAGGACCTTGACGAAATTCTGGAGGTAATTAAAGAGGAAGGATTTGAAGCCCATCTGTCTCAGGGAGTCGAAACCACCATTATCGGCCTGATTGGAGACACCGCCGGCAAGGAGCAAGTGCAGAGCCGCCTGGCTTCTTTTCCCTCAGTGGAAAAGGTCATCCCCATTCTCGACCCCTATAAACTGACGGGCTGGAAGTTCAAGCCGGAAAAGACGGTGATTGAGGTCGGTGAAGTAAAAATCGGAGGTGAGAGGCCGGTGGTCATGGCTGGTCCCTGTGCCGTGGAAAATGAAGAGCAGCTGATGACCACCGCAAGAGCAGTTAAGGAAGCCGGAGCCGAAGTTCTCCGGGGCGGTGCCTTCAAACCCCGGACCTCACCCTATTCTTTTCAGGGTCTCGGCGAAGAAGGCCTGAAATTGCTGGATCAGGCCCGCCAGGAAACGGGACTGAAAATTATCACCGAACTTATGGATCTCGACCATCTGGAACTGGTCGCTGAATACACCGATATAATTCAAATCGGCGCCCGCAACATGCAGAACTATCCTCTGCTGTCAGCCATCGGCAAGCTTGACAAGCCAGCCATGCTGAAACGCGGCATGTCAGCCACCATCAGAGAATGGCTGCTGGCCGCAGAATACATTATGTGCGAGGGCAACCAGCAGGTAATCCTCTGTGAACGGGGCATTCGCACCTTTGGCGAAGAAACCCGCAACACCCTGGACTTAAGCTCTGTTCCGATGATTAACCAGCTCAGTCACCTGCCGGTAATCGTCGACCCCAGTCACGGTACCGGCCGCTGGGAACTGGTCAATCCTATGGCCCGGGCAGCCATTGCTGTAGGCGTTGACGGCCTGCTTGTGGAGGTCCATCCCAGTCCCAAAGAAGCTCTCTCCGACGGCCCTCAGTCCTTAAAGCTGAAGAAATTCGCCCAGCTGATGGCAGATATCAAGATGATTCATGAATCTCTGGGAGAAAGCCAGGGCTCCCGCTGGCCTTCAGCGATGTAAGCAAGGGATCCCAATGACACTCAGAAATATAGGCAAATGTTCACTCTGGCTATCGGCAATATTATGGAAAGACTCATGCTTAACACTAAACAATGTAAGCAAAGTCTTAAACTGGAACCTGGCAACTTAAGCTGGTACCTGGAGGCTTAAATAAAAAGAACATGCCGCTTAATTCATAATGCAGCATACCGTTTAATTCATAATAATGTAAGAACGGCAGATCCTTCAATTCACAACAATACTCAATAATTCACAATAATACACAATAATACACATTATTGTACAATAATGTATGAACCGTAGATCATTTAATTTATAATAATTCAGGAATATCAGCTTATTTTAATTTATGATACTTTAAGATAAGCAATTTAAGAACAGCAAAACAGTTAATCGAAACAAAAAAACAGTTACAGTTAGTGAAAACAAATAATGAAGACAGATAATGTAACCAGGGGGAGGCAGTCTCAGTGGAAAAAATCTCTCGCACCGCTATAATCGGGGTAGGCCTGATGGGTGGTTCTCTGGCCGGCGCCCTCAGGAAAAACAACATCTGCAAAGAAATCATCGGCTGGGACCGGGAAAAATCTGCCCTGCAGGCTGCCCGCAAAGCTGATATAATAGATACAGCAGCGCCCGGCCTAACTGCCGCAGTCAAACAAACCGACCTTGTTATTATCGCAGTTCCTACCGCTGCCATAACCAGAACCCTGGAGAAAATCTATCCTTATCTCTCCTCCAGTACTCTGGTTATGGATCTTGGCAGCACCAAGCAGGAAATTTTGCAGCAGGCTGAAAAAATATTTATAAATTATCAGAATCAGGAAACTCACAAAGGGCTGGATCACAGTAATTCCTCAACCGATAAGCAGCAACCCGGAAAATCAATGAAACCGGCAAAATCCGTCATCGATAGCTCTGATAGCTCTGAGAAAAGTTCTGCTGATATTCCCGGCCCCTATTTTATCGGCGGCCATCCCATTGCCGGTTCGGAAAAAAGCGGAGTGGAGTGGAGCAATCCTGACATGTTTGCCGGTGCTCCCTTTGTGCTGACCCCCCTGTCCCGGACGCCGGAAAGCAGGGTCAAACAGCTGACAGCAATCCTGGAAAAGCTGGGAGCCCGGGTCTACCGGTTCTCTCCCGCCGATCACGACCGCTATCTGGCCTGGATCAGCCATCTGCCCCAGCTTGCAGCCTCGGCGCTGATGCAGACCATCGCTGAACAGCCGGACAGCCAGCAGGCTCTGGAACTGGCCGGCAGCGGCCTCCGCGACACCACCCGGATTGCAGCCAGCGATGCCGGCATCTGGCAGGACATCGTCTTCAGCAACCGGGAAAATATTGCTGCCATCCTCCAGGATTACATAACCAGGCTGGAAAAGCTGCAGCAGGCGGTGAAAAATTCCAATACCAAAGCAGTCCACCAGCTTATGACCTCAGCCGCCCGGGCCAGAGTAAAACTAGACAATTCGGAATCAGCAGACAGAGATAATGCAGACAGAGATAATAATATACAGGAGACAGACATAGGGCATAAAAAGAACAAAAGACATAAAAAATAAGCAGGCACAAAAAGAACGATCAGGCACAAAAAGAACGATCAGGTACAGATAGACATAAATCCATAATAAATCTAACCCGATCAATCCGGTAGTTATCAGACCTGGTTTCAAAAATCCATAAAAACATTTATAATAACCCCAAATATCTGGTTAAATCCCAGGCTCAGCTATTCAAATATCAATCTTAGCTATGGTTGCACTTCGAAAAATGATTAATAGATAAACATATCTATCAAAATAACTGTCATACAGTGGATTATAATTTCTAAATTTCGTTAAATTAGTCTTTCTGCACTGGAGTCAAAGCTATTTAAAAGTTCAATTTAGCTGGATGTTTATTCAGCCATTATATGCTCATTCGATTTTACCAGGAAGTTCATTTTGCCAGAAATATTATTTTTATCTTGAAACTGATTTTACCAGAGAGCTCAATTTCATCAGGAAACTCAATTTTGCCAGAAAGCTAATTGTCCAGAAAGCTTATTATAAAGGAAAGGAAAGATTATCATGTTTGAATACTTAACTGCCGGAGAATCCCACGGACCGGAAGTCACCGCCATTATCAAGCAGCTTCCCGCCGGGCTTAAAATTGATTTCCAGGAATTAAATCACCAGCTGGCCCGCCGTCAGGGGGGCTACGGTCGGGGCGGCCGGATGAAGATAGAGAGTGATCAGGCCATCATCACTTCCGGGGTCCGCCAGGGAATTACCCTGGGCACCCCCCTCACTCTCAGAATAAAGAACAAAGACTGGGAAAACTGGCAGTCAGTGATGGCCATTGAACCAACGGAAACAGAACCAACAGATGAAGCAGCCGACGAAACAGTCGACTCAGATAAAAACAGCCATAAAGTCACCAAACCCCGGCCCGGTCATGCCGACCTGCCCGGAGCCCAGAAATTCAATTTCCGGGATATGCGCAATGTTCTGGAAAGGGCCAGCGCCCGGGAAACCGCCGCCCGCAGTGCCGTCGGTGCTATCTGCCGTCAGTTCCTGGCAGAGTTTGATATCAAAGTCTATTCCCATGTCACCCGGATCGGGCCAATCACCTCAGCTAACTGGTCAGAGATTCATCAAAAAATTTCTCCCGATTCTGCTGATTCTCGCGATAATATTGATTCCCCTGGATCTAAAGATTACGCCGGTTCTCCAGATTCCTCCGATACACATGATAAAACTGATACACCTAATACGGCTGATACACCTGATAACTCTGATACTGCCGATATCAGAAATACTGATTTCACCGGCATATCTACCCCGGAAGAATATTTTGCCGCAGTAGAAAACTCTCCCCTTCGCTGCGGCAGCGAATCAACCACCCGTGAAATGAAGGAGCTTATTGATGCCTGGAAGGAGAAAGACGATTCAGTAGGCGGGGTATTTGAAGTTGTCATCACCGGACTGCCGCCGGGACTGGGCAGCCACACCCACTGGGATCTCAAACTGGACGGGCGCCTGGCCGGAGCCCTGATGAGCATTCAGGCCATCAAAGGCGTGGAAATCGGAGCCGGTTTTGCCGGAGCAGCCCTGCCGGGTTCCGAATTCCACGACGAGATCTACCATGACCGGCAGCGCGGCTTTTACCGCTCCAGCAATCGGGCCGGGGGGCTGGAAGGCGGCATCACCAACGGTGAAATGCTGACAGTTAGAGCAGCCATGAAACCCATTCCCACCCTTTCAACACCGCTCCATTCAGTCCACATTGACAGCAAGGAGGAAACCACCGCTGCCCGGGAAAGAAGCGACAACTGTGCCGTCCCGGCAGCCAGCATAGTGGGTGAAGCCGTCAGCGCCATCGTCCTGGCCCGGACCCTGGCCGAAAAAACCGGCGGCGACAGCATGACAGAGATCAAACGCAATTATAATTCCTATCTGGAGCAGCTCAAAAACTTCTAGCAGTATATAATTTTACTTCTAACTTAATAACCGGGTTTTGCAACAGTCTTCTAGCAGTATATTATCAGCAGTATATAATCAGCAGTATATAATCTTACCTCAAAAATTTCTAGCAGTATATAATCTGATAAAATTATATTTCCTATCGGAGGCTGAATCATGAAGAAAAACACCAGAAGTGAAAACAATGAAAAATTAAATAACGTAAACCCTAATTTCAATGAAAATAAAGAAACCCTT
>PWHA01000049.1 GCA_003554685.1 Halanaerobiaceae bacterium | reverse complement strand
ACTTTATGCCCCATATCCGTCCAGTATTTAACAAATTGATTAAATCTTGAACCACCAATTTGCTGATCTCCCAAATAGTATTGATGCACTACCATAATATGCATTAATTACCCCACCTGAACTGATTTGCGAATTATGTTTAATGTATTTTAACCATTTTTTTGTTCACTCCGGCATTAGTGAATTCAATCTGCCATGATACACCATCAACAAACATGTTTATACGATTATCATTATAGTCACAGGTTATATTGTAATTATTTGGATAAAATAATGTTACAATTCTTTCAGGTAACTCTGTGCTTCTTTTGATTAACTTAATCTGGGGTGCAGGTTCCTTGTTACCATAATAATAAGATAACCAGCCTGCAACAGGCTCTTTACTCCCCTGATAACTTTTAACTTCAACATCTTCAGTAAGGCAGCGGCAGGTATACCTGTCTTTTCCATCAGCTAGTAAAATGTCAAATCTCAAATTATTCTCTTTAATATCAACCCTCTGGCAACTAGAAAGCCAGTTTTGAGTAATATCCAGACTGTTTTCGCTGTAGCTGCTTTGGTCACCTTCAGGATCCTTCAAAATTTCATCAATAACTAGATATAAATCCTTATGATTAAAAATCCCCCGGCGATGGATAAGTTCATCAAAACCATAATGCTGTCCCTGGAGATAATTATAGCTTTCTTCCTCAGCAAAATCAGTGAGCTCAGCTTCAGTCCAGTCCAGCCATAAAAACCTGGGGCCTTTATTCATCTGTTCCCTGCCATTCACACTTATTGTATTGTGGTTGACCGTACTCTGGAAATAATCAACAATTTTTTCTTCAGCTGGATTGTAAGAAAAACTGCCTGGATCAGCCAAAATATTGTGATCCTTCCACCAGAGATCCAGATGCAGCATATCAGCCTGGGAGGGTCTATCTCTGAAGGTGCCACAGCGAAACAGCAGATGAGATTGTTCGTTTTGGAGAGAATAATAACCGCCCTCGGGAAATGCTGAATTAACCCGTCTTTTTTCACTTAGAGCTGCATTCAAAGCATCGCTGCCACAAAACCAGACCAGTTCTTCGTTAAAAATTGAGGAATTGTTATACAATTTATTGTCTGTTAGCAGGTAATGGAGGCTATTCAACTGCGGACGATAGTCCAGATAATCAGCACTGCTTAAAAGAAATATCAGGCTGCCATCATTGTTTCCGTAATTTGGTACTCTGCCGCTTTTCTCATCCTGAAACTGATATAAAAAATTAACCGCTTTTAGCAATCTATCTTTAAGGTCTCTGGAAAATGAGATGTTGTTTCTGTCAGCCAGGCATAAAACAAAGCTATATATCTGGAACACCAGTCGGTGATAATTAAAAGAATACTGCATATAGCTGCCATCTTCATATATCTGTCTTAGTCCCTGTTCAACTAAATGCTTTTTCCCTTTTTTCTGCCATTTTTGAGCATGCTTCAGGAAGGGAAATAGAGTACCGGTCACAAACATTCCAGCTGCTTCGCTGATAGCATGATTATTTTTCACAGCCTTTAGAGCAAATTCAAAGTTCTTTTCTACATGTCTGATATTGTAATAAACAGCCTTCAGCAGTTTAATAATCCTTTCTGGATTGGCAACATCATTTTCCTTGAAAACATAGAGCCCAAAAATCCAGGCAAAGGTTCTAAAGGTTATCTCCTGGCCGCACTTCCAATTAACTCCAAGTTCCGGTGGATTATTTTCTAACCAGTTCTCCAGCTGCCTCCAGAAACCTTCAACATATTTGCTGTCGCCAGTTATAAGATAGGCCCGGGCAAAATAATAAACCTGGGGAAATCGGGAAGCTTCCCAGATGTACTTAACATCACCAAATTTATCTCCCAGCTCTTCGATTTCCAGCCAGTGTTTATCAGCGGGAGCCTGCTGTCCGGTTACTGGATTGAGATGCCAGTTTATGGGATTGCTATAATCGGCGTACCAGCTGCTGAAGGCCAGAATTTTTCCCTCCAGAGCCTGATCTGCGACTGCAATGATTTTTTCCTGATCTTCAGAGGATAAATCCTGTAAATATTTTTTGATCTCCAGCAGTTCCTGCTGATTAAAAAGAAAACTGCTGTGCTGGTCCCAGTTATCCAAGAGCTCTGCCTCACTCTCAAATCCAGTGACATCCAGAATATTTATGTCCTGCCATTCCCGGGCAGGAAATTTTCTCTTCAAAATTCCCGAGCGCTTTTTTAACTCATAAAAAGAACGAAATAAAAACCAGTTCACCCCCATTTCCTTGATAACCTTTAGCATATTAAGAAACAAATTACTCTCCCCCAGCTTTCTCATAACCTCTTAAACCATAATTATTTTGCCAGTCATTATTAGAATAATCACCAAGCTTATAATATTTAAAGCCGGCATTTTCCCACTTTTCTTTTTCGAGAAAATTTTTAGTATCAAAGACCAGAGCAGTATTTGTCAGGTCAATTATATCAGCAGGATCGATCCGGGTAAACTCCCGATGGTCGGCTCCGACTATGAGGCAGTCGCTATCTTTGACGGCATTCTCTAGATCTTCCAGAGTAATATCTCTGTCTTTCACTGCATTCTGCTCAACCTTGGGATCATGCACTCCCAGCCTGATATTTTCCTGCTGCAGTTGATCTATGATTTCAAGCACTGGACTTTCTCTTAGATCATCGACATTACCTTTATAGGTAATTCCCAGTATGGCTATCTTCGGTTCACCAATCCCAAAGAGCTTATTTTTGACATTCTGGACTACAAAATCAGGCATACTGTCATTGATATTGCGGGAAAGTTTGATCATCTCAGCCTGAGGAGCCTTTTCTATAATAAACCAGGGATCAATTGCCAGGCAGTGACCACCCACTCCGGGACCGGGGCGATGAATATTAACCCGGGGGTGTTTGTTGGCCAGACTGATAGCCTCCCAGGCATCAATCTTGATTTCCTGAGCCAGCTTTGCCAGCTCATTGGCAAAGGCAATGTTGACATCCCGATAGGTGTTTTCAATCAGTTTGGTCAGCTCGGCGGTGGT
>PWHA01000272.1 GCA_003554685.1 Halanaerobiaceae bacterium | reverse complement strand
TTACATTTATAATAATTTAGGGATAGCCTATGAAAATCTGACTGAATTGGAATCGGCCCGGGAAAATTATGAGAAGGCGCTGGAGCTTGATCCCGATTATGAGAGGGCGGAGCTCAATCTGGAGAGAGTGGCTGCCCGGCTGGAAGATTGAGGGATTTAAATGCCTGGGGTATTATTGGATTATTGGATTATTTGAGCTAAATTGGAATCAGCGGGCAATTTAAAGTTAGCAGGCAAATTAAGGGTAAGGGCAATTTAAAGTTAGCAGGCAAATTGAAGATGGCAGGCAAATTGAGATTAGTGGATAAATTAAGATTAGGGGTAAATTGAAGATAGCAGGAAAATTGATATTAAGGGATAAATTAAAATAGCAAATATGGGATTAAGAGATTCTGATGGCTGTTTGGGCTGTCAGGATCTTTTTTTTATCTGTCAAGATTATTTCTAGGGTTTTTTAAGTAAACATAAATCATAAATGGTGGTGGCAATTACCAGAAAATTCTAAGAAGAGAGACAGGGCACACAAAGGTTCTGGCACGTAAACCAGATATTTGTTTGCTTTTGCGAAATTATTTCTCGAGATGTTTTCCTTTACCTGCTGATAAGTTATGGGCAATGTGTCTGATAAATTAAATTTCATAAGAGTTCATGAAATTATGTTTCTTTACATCTTTTATAGTTTGAAAGCGGCCCAAAAGTTCAATCGACCAACACTTATTAGTAGGTTATTTATTAATGGTAGCAAAAAGTGTGAAATCTTTAAGTAATGGTAGTACTTTTAAAATATTACTATTTCTGATAAGATAAAGATGTAAAAGAAATAGCTGATCTGGTGTGAACTTGCTGACTGCGGGAATTAAGAGGATTTATTGAGTAAAAGGATTAATAAAATTCTAAAGGATTAATAAATTTAGCTCTTATCAAATAACATGTTGTTCAGGCAGCTGCAGGCGAACCTGACGTTATTATTAAAAGTTTTTTGCCCCTTACAGTCCTGAAAACAAGATCAAGCCAGCACAGATAATTATCCGGCATTACCTTAGCAACAAGGAAATTTAAATGAGCCATAAATTTTTAACGAGTATAATGCAAAAATCGATATCGCTATAATTTCAAAGTTATGATTAAAGTTATGATCCCTGTCATATGAAGAAAATTCTAATTAAATTTACATTCAGGACAGATGTCCGGTCCCATTCTTTGTTTTTTACAGGTTTTGATTGATTGGAAGGGGGTACCCCCTTCCAAAAAGTCAAGATCTTTTAATCATCCTCATCATCCTTAATCGCTGTCCTTTTGTCCAGCAACTATAGGAGCGGATAAATGTCCTTATTTGTAGTTTAATAATTTTGTTATGAGATATGAATTGGCAGAATAAGGCAAGAAGGTGGTGTAGATGTTACAATGGTGAGCAGTAGAGAAAAACTGGCGTTTATTTCTGATATTCACGGAAACTTGCTGGCCCTGCAGGAGGTTTTAAATGATATTGCCGGGGTTGAAGCTGACAGAGTTTACTGCCTGGGGGATCTGGTGGGTTATGGACCCCGTCCCAATGAGGTGGTTGAGCTGATCAGGGAGCGGGAGATCCCGACTATTATGGGCAACTATGATGACGGAGTGGGCAATGATCGGGATGATTGCGGCTGTGCCTATCCCGACCACGAGGAAGCCAGGCTTGGTGATCTCTCTCTGCAGTGGACCAAGCAGGAGGTTACCCGGGAGAACAGGAAATTTCTGGCGGAGCTGCCGGAAACCCGGGAGATTGAGACCGGAGGTTATCGTTTTAAACTGGTGCACGGTAGTCCCCGGAGGATTAATGAATATCTCTATATTGATCGCCCGGCGAAAAGCTTGAACAGATTCTTTCAGGGTGAGGATTTTGAGGTACTGATTTGTGGACATACCCATCTGCCTTATGTGAGATTTCTGAAAGGGGGTATCATTATCAATGACGGGACAGCTGGCAAGCCCAAGCCTTTTGGCTCCGGAGAAGAGCGCTACAGTCCGGCAGTTAGTTATGCTCTGGTCAGGGTCGGGCGAATCGGGGAAGGCCCTCAAGCAGGTCGGGAGATTTCGATTGAGATTAGAACGGTGAAATATGATCAGGAAAAAACTGCCCGGGAGATTGAAGCCAGCGGGCTGCCGGATCATTTTGCTAAAATTTTGCGGGGAAATAGGGTTCAGGAAGTCAACGATTCTGACTGACATTTTCAGTCTGCTACTCGATCCCACAGTTGCGCGTGGGTTAAGAGAATATTAGCCTGGGAAATAGTAGCCTGGCAGATAACAGTCTGGTAGAATGCAGCCTGGCAGATAGCAGCAAGCAGCATAGTAAGTGATAATAATACCGGGAGAATATTAAGATTAGATTTGAGAAAGATTTAGATTGTGTTAAAATTGGATGAGTGATGATTGCTGCTGTTAACTAAAACTGGCAGTGGTGATATAATCCGGTAGTGAATAAAATTTTTAATATTGGGATAATATTTATATCGGCTGAAGGCAGGGGAAAGAAGACAGGGGAAGAAGAACCTGTCAGTTAATAGGCCTAATAGTTCACAATATTTTTAGCTTATAGTGGTTTGAACTCGCAGAACTTTCAGCTTACAGTATTCGAGAGTTTCTTGGTTCTCTTGAGGTGATGGTGGGGTTGTTATCCTGGAGGTTGATTATCTACTTAGGTATGGTTATCTATTTAGGTATTCTATATTTAGGTATCCTATATTTAGATATATGGTTTAGATATATGGTGACGCTTTATGTTTGATCTGTATAAAATTACTGGATAAGGAGAAGTTGTCAGGATAAATGATAGCGAAAAAACAGTTATTTTATTGGAAAATGTCGGGGAACCCGGTACCGACCATTTATTCAAGCGGTACCGTCCATTTACTCTAGGGGGGTATTGAAGCCTTTTACATCCAGGACTGGCAGGGTAAAGATCAGGCCGGTGTCGGGCTGGTTGAGATCACCCACGACCTCTTCGATGAGTTCGATGGCGAGCTGGAGAGTTTCGTCGGTTTTTATTACGGTGAAGATGGTGCTGTTGTGGACATCGGAAC
>PWHA01000146.1 GCA_003554685.1 Halanaerobiaceae bacterium | reverse complement strand
GCTCAACCATCTTGACAAAATTAACTATTTCATCGGGATCGGTGCTGTCAACACAGAGCGGAAAGGCATCAACCCCGGCAAACTTTTTAAATAAAACTGCCTTACCTTCCATTACCGGCAGAGCAGCCTCCGGTCCGATATTTCCCAGGCCGAGAACCGCTGTTCCCGAAGAAACAACGGCCACCAGATTCCCCCGGGAGGTGTACTTAAAACTGTTGAGCTTATCCCGGGCAATCTCCCGGCAGGGTTCAGCTACCCCGGGAGAATAGGCCAGACTTAAATCTCTGGAGTTGTTAACCTCCACCTTGCTTTCCACGCTGATCTTTCCCTGATGTTTACGGTGCATTTCCAGAGCTTCCTGATAAACATCCATGAATTATTACCTCCCCTGTTATCTCTTAAACCTTGATATCTGCTTTAAATATAATACCGGCAAAAATCATTGACAGTTATTTGATTCTCCTGTAAAAAGAACATAGAGCAGACTTCCCCGGTCTACTGCAATTTTGGCCCGCTCATCTTTGATGATATTGCTGATACCCCTGGTTTTATGGCGTTTAAGTATGAAATGTTCAACATTATATTTACAACCGGTAATCTGGAGTCCGCTGACCTCACGATCCAGAGCCAGCAGTGACAGCCGGCAGCCCTGTCTCTCCTGAAATAATTTACCTCCCTGAATCAGCCCTATTTCCATTTCGGGCGAAAGGATAACCGCCTCCATGCCGGTCTCCCTGGCATATTCCAGCTGATAAATATTGGCCAGCAGCTGATCTATCCGCCCCCCCAGGGCAGCCAGGATCTTAACCCCGGCAGCGCCCATCTCGGCACAGTGCTTCAGGCAGAGCTCCAGATCGGTTTCATCCTTGGCCGCCGGATATTTGATTATTTCTGCTCCCCGCTCCTGCCAGTAATCAACCTCTGCTTCGGTCAAAGAATCCTGATCGCCAATCAAAAGATCCATTTTGCAATCCAGCAATTTAAAAAGCCGGGCGCCGCCATTTGCTGCCAGCAGCAGTTCACAATCCTTAAGCTCCCTGCGGTAAAAATCCAGATCCTCTTCTATTTTGCCATTTAAAGCAATACAGGCTGTTTTATTTTTCTCCATGGCTGAAACTTAAAATTCCCTGAGCAGGTTGGCCATCTCCAGCAGTCCCAGGGCAGCATCAAAGCCCTTATTGCCGGCCTTGGTGCCGGCCCTTTCAATGGCCTGCTCAATGGTGTCGGTGGTAATTATACCAAACATCACCGGCTTCTCTGTCTCCAGGCCAACCCTGGCCACACCCTTGGAAACTTCAGCACAGATATAATCAAAGTGAGGGGTGTCTCCCCGGATTACTGCTCCCAGGCAGATAACTCCATCATATTTATCACCGGCCGCCATTTTTTTGGCCACCAGAGGGATTTCAAAGGAACCCGGCACCCAGGCCACCTCGACATCCTCTTCGGCAACTCCATGACGAAAGAGAGCATCCTTGGCCCCGGATAATAGCTTGCTGGAAATAAAGTCATTAAACCGCGAAACTACAATTCCTACTTTTAGGCCTTCACCTGACAGATGTCCTTCAATGTTTTTAGTCATTTTCTTTCTCCTCCTGTTTTAATTTATGGCTTGCCCCTTCCAGTTGATGGAGATAATGCCCCAGCTTTTCCTTTTTGGTCTGCAGATAATTTTCATTATCCTCGGTGGGATTGACCTCCAGAGGGATCCTCTCCGAAACCTTCAGTCCGTAGCCCTCCAGGCCGATCAGCTTTTTGGGATTATTGGTAATTAACCTGATGGATTTGATTCCCAGATCGCTTAGAATCTGAGCACCTATTCCGTAATCCCGGAGATCTGCCGGAAATCCCAGGGCCAGATTGGCCTCTACTGTATCCATACCCTGATCCTGCAGATGATAGGCCTTAATCTTATTGGCCAGACCGATTCCCCGGCCTTCCTGTCTCATATAAAGCAGCACTCCCCGTCTTTCTTCAGCAATCATCTCCAGGGCGGTATTAAGCTGATCACCACAGTCACAGCGATGGGACCCCAGTACATCCCCGGTCAGGCATTCGGAATGGACCCGGGTCAGAATATCGCTGCCGTTGTCGACCTCACCTTTGATCAGAGCCACATGCTCCAGATTATCAACCAGAGTGGAATATACTTTAATATCAAATTTTCCATTTTTGGTGGGAAGTTCGGCCTCTGCCTCCAGCTTGATCAGCTTCTCCCGCTTCTTCTTGTACTTAATCAGATCGGCAATGGAAATCAGCTTTAAATCGTGCTCTTCAGCAAATTCTTCCAGATCCGGCATCCGGGCCATGGTACCGTCATCCTTGATTATCTCACAGATAACTGCAGCAGGCTTAAGTCCGGCCAGTTTGGCCAGGTCCACCGCAGCCTCGGTATGTCCGGCTCTTCTTAACACCCCGCCTTTCCGGGCCTGCAGGGGAAAAATATGACCGGGCTTATTGAAGTCCTCTGGCTCGCTGGCCGGATTGACCAGCTCCTGAATTGTCCGGGCCCTCTCCTCGGCAGAAATTCCGGTTCTGGTGGAAACATGATCGACTGAAATGGTAAAGGCCGTTTCATGAGGGTCGGTGTTCTGGCTCGTCATCAGCGGAATCTCCAGTTCCTCAAGCTTTTCCTTCTCCAGGGGAGTGCAGACCAGCCCCCGGGCTTCTTTAATCATGAAGTTAATGGTCTGGGTGGTGGCCTTTTCCGCCGCCATCACCAGATCACCCTCATTTTCCCGGTCTTCATCATCAACCACAATAACCATCTTTCCCTCTTTAATATCCTCAATAGCAGATTCAATGGAATCCATTTATATCCTCCTCATTTCTTTAAATAAATCCTTTATCCTGCAGTGCCTCTCTGGTCAGACCGCTGCTCTGACCCCCCGGAGTCCCGGTTTCTCCCTGCAGATAATTTTCGGTGGTCTTCACCACATATTTACCCAGCATATCTACTTCAATGTTAATTTTAGCGCCGATTTTTAAATCTGAAAAGGTGGTCGCCGACCAGGTCTCAGGAATCAGGGATACCTCGAGACTGTTTCCTGATAATTCAACAATTGTCAGGCTGATGCCGTTGAGAGCAACCGAGCCCTTGCTGATAAAATACTTATCCAGTTCCGGTGGGTAGCTAACTTCAACCAGCCAGGAACGTGATTTTAGGGTAACCTCCTGCAGGGTTCCGGTGGCATCAATATGGCCGGAGACAAGATGGCCGTCCAGCAGATCATTAACACCCAGAGCCGGTTCCAGATTCACGGGATCTCCGGGCTTTAGCTCACCCAGATTGCTTTTCTTTAAGGTTTCCGGCATTACATCGGCGGCAAAACCCTCCCGGGTAATATCAACTGCTGTCAGACAGACACCGTTGACTGCTATGCTGTCTCCCCTACCGGAGTTTCCCAGGACTTTCTCTGCTCTGATCTCCAGCTGATAACTATCACCACTTCTCCTTCTGGTCTTTAAACTGCCAATCTCTCTCACTATTCCGGTAAACATTTAGCTTTTCTCCTCCTCATTTCCGGGATAGGCAACCAGCAGCAGATCCTCTCCCAGGAGCTTTCGTTCCTCGATTTTGAGATTCTGAATCCGGGAAATTTTCCCGGGTGCAGGCCCCTGAAAAACAGGCACACCATCACTGCCGGACATCAATCTGGGAGCCAGGAAGAAATAGTATTTATCTATCAATCCTGCCCTCTGAAAAGAATAATTTATTTGACTGCCGCCCTCCAGCAGGATGCTGAACAGATCCAGCCCCGCCAGTATTTTTGTAACTGCCACCGGATTAAAATAACCCCTTTCATCCAGGGGTAGCTCGATCAGGCTGACATCCTTCCACTCTTCCAGCTTCTGCAGCTTGAGTTCTTTTTCCTCAGAATTATTTATCTCTTCGGAATTTAAAATTTCTTCTGTCTCTCCGATAAAAATAAAAATCTCTCCTGCTTCCTGCTCCTTCAGCATCCTGGTTTCCAGGGGAAATCTAAGCTGGGGATCCAGCACAACCCTGGCAGGCTGGCTTTTTTCTCCGGGATAATCTCTTACGGTAAGCCGGGGGTTATCGGCCAGTACCGTGCCGATTCCCACCATCACAGCATCCAGCCGATGGCGAAGTCCGTGACCATAGCTCCGGGCTTCAGGCCCGGTTATCCAGCGGGCATCACCACCCGGGGCAGCCAGATAACCATCCAGGGTCTGGGCAGACTTGAGGTTGATAAAGGCCCTCCCCTCTCTCTGGGCCAGAAAGAAGGCCTCATTAAGTTTCTCCCCTTCCTCCTCCAGCAGACCTGTTTCGACCTTAATACCCCTGGCTTTCAGCATTTCAATCCCGCTGCCATCCACCACCGGATTGGGATCCTGATTGGCAACAAACACCCTGCTGATCCCGGAATTAATCAGTTTCAGGGAACAGGGGGGAGTATTTCCGTAATGGCTGCAGGGCTCAAGATTGACGTAGAGGTCAGCACCCGTGGCACTCCTGCCAGCTTCCTCCAGAGCCTGGGGCTCGGCATGAGCCTCGCCATATTTTGTGTGATATCCTTCACCAACTATTACTCCATCTTTGACCACAACTGCCCCGACCAGCGGATTCGGGCTGACAAATCCTTCCCCCTTTTTCGCCAGTTCCAGGGCTCTTTGCATATATTTTTTCTGTTCAGTAGTGAACAATAGCTGAGTCTCCTTTCTTGGGCCTATCTGGTTGCTACCGGGGGCATATATGGTCGGTACCGGGTTCCGCCTGCGATGGCTTATATGGTCGGTACCGGGTTCCTTTTAAGAATTTCTTTAGATAATAACTGGAGCCTAAAAGTGAGTGTCGGCAAATTAGGTGGCATCGGTTCTCCTATTGAGCCCCGCACAATTACCTTTCAGATTATTTTGCCTCCACTAAAACCAAATTTATTACATCCAGCAAATAAAAAAACCTTCCTGCAGAGGAAGGCAAAACTCATCATCAGGCCAACTACCATCCAGACTTTAACTGTCGGTTTTGGAATTTCACCAAATCAACCTGTTAAGGCTTGTGGACTTTAACCACCGGTATGGAATTTCACCAATCCCCGTTAGCAGAATTATTTTATATTCAGTTTTATTTAAAAATTATCTCTGGCCTGCCGGCAGAGCAAAGTAAAATTAGAGCTAAAATATAACTAAAGCAGGCAATAAACTTAACCTAATTTCTCTATTTAGTTTATCATAACTGCAGGCACCTGTAAAGCAAAGCTTTTTTGCTAACCCAAATATATATATAAACTTTTTTACTGCCTGGTTTCCTGCCTGAACTATTCTTTAGCATGTTTTGCTAGCACGTTTTTACTACCTTAGTTTCTCTATGTTAGTTTCTCCTTGAATCGGCCGCAATATCCCGGTACCTTCTGATAACCTCCTCGGGGCTGGAAGCACCAAAAATAGAAGAGCCTGAAACAATTACTGTAGCCCCTGACTTTATTATCTCACCCAGGTTTTCCGGCTTAATCCCTCCATCAACGGCAATTTCGACTTGATGAGGACTGGCTTCAATAATCTTCCTCAGCCGGGCTATCTTATCCAGCATGACAGGAATAAATTCCTGCCCGCCAAAACCGGGATTAACGGTCATGAGCAGAATTAAATCCAGATCCGGCAGCAGATACTCTATACCATCTAATCCGGTTCCCGGATTCAGGGAGAGTCCGGACTGACATCCCAGATCCTTAATACGCTGAATCAGCCGGTGGCTGTGAAAGGTAGACTCCTCATGAATTGTAATGATATCACTTCCGGCAGCAGCAAAATCCTCCAGCAGTTCTCCCGGATTACTGATCATCAGATGGGTATCAAAAACCAGCTCACTGTGGGGTCTAATAGCCTTTATCAGGCCGGGACCAAAGGTCAGATTGGGAACAAAATGGCCGTCCATCACATCCAGATGGAGCATATCAGCTGAGGTTATCCGGGTAATTTCCTCTCTCAAGCTGGCAAAATCAGCCGCCAGCAGAGAAGGGGCAATTTTAATCATATTTATTTTCCCACTCCTGTTCCAGTATTTTATAAAAATGCAGGTAGGATTGATAGCGATGTTCTGCTATTTTATCGGATTCTAAAGCCTTCTTCACAGCACAGCCAGGCTCATGAATGTGCACGCAGTTGGCGCTGAATTTACACAGGGGTGTCAGGTCATCAAATTCGGGAAAATAGAAACGGAGATCAACAGGTTCAATCCCGGTTATCTCCAGGGAGGTAAATCCGGGTGTGTCTGCCACCCAGCCCCTATCTCCGGCCTTGAGCAGCTTAACCCTTCTGGTGGTGTGAATGCCCCGGCCCAGCTTTTTGCTGACCTCTCCGGTATGCAGTTCTGCCTCGGTCAGCAGTTCATTCAGAAGAGCCGATTTACCCACCCCGGAAGGTCCTGCCAACACGGAAATGCCCTCCTGAAAGTACTCTAGAACCTCCGGCAGGTTATCTCCTGTTTTTACGCTGATTAAGTGCAGTTTGTATCCGGCCCGGCGATAGGCTTCCAATTTTCTCTGATTTTCACCGGGAAAATCAGGAGCCAGGTCCACTTTGTTTATGATTATTATTGGCTCAATCTCCTCCAGCTCACAGGCCAGCAAAAATTTATCCAGCAGAAGAAAATCCAGCTCCGGCTCCTTAACCGCCATTACCACAAGCACCCGGGAGACATTGGCCACCTGCGGTCGGGACAGGAGATTATCCCTGGGCAGAAGTTTTTCAACCATTCTATCTGCCACCTTTACCCTGTCACCGGGATAAATCTTGGATGTTATTCTGCCTCTAACCTGGCAGCGAAGATTTTTTTCTTCCAGAGCCACAAAGAAAAATCCTCCATAGGCACTGACAACCATTCCCTCTTTCAGCAGATCTGATTACCTCCTTTGATATCTTTTCCCTGTTCTGAGATTAATCAGTTTTACCCGGTTATTTGTCCAAATTCCGGGTTAAAAAAATATTCAAGCCAGAGATCAAAATCATCTAAATTAAAAAAGTCTTCCAATCCCGATTCCCTGAAGGTTCCTCTCCTGACTCCAGGACTGCTCTTTTCTCCAGCTGAAGTCTACCCTCCCGCTAAAAACCATAGGGAGAAGGACCCTGACTGACTATCAGATCTATCTCACCGCCCTGAACAATCTCTTCGCCGGCTGGAGGTTCGCTGCTTATCACGATGTCCTGGCGGTGCTCACTGGAAAAATCATATTTCTCCTCGCCCACCGATAAACCTCTGCTTTCCAGGGCAATCCGGGCTTCCCGCAGAGTCATGTATTCCAGGTCAGGAATTTCCACATATTCCGGCCCGGCGCTGATAACCAGGGTAATCTCCCGGGCCTGTCTGATTTCCTCACCCGCGGCTGGAGACTGGTTGGCTACTTTGTTTTCTTCCAGCTCGGGATGATTAATCCTGTCCTCAGCGATGGCATAGTTCAAACCCTCCTGCTGGAGAATGCTCTCTGCTTCCTGCAGATCATAGCCCACCACATCGGGAACTTCCACCACCGGAACATCCATGAATATAGTGTAGGAAAAATAGGCCACCACTAACAGGCCAAAAATAATGATAATTGCAGTAAAAATCAGTCTGGCCCGTTTCTTTAAGGCCTGACCGGTCTGGTTTTCTTCTTTCTCTTGAGCAGAAACTTCCGAAACCTCAGCGTCTTCAGCCTGATAATCTCTGGAATCCTGCTCCTTCATTCTTTCCAGCATTTCCCCGGGAGAGCGGCTGTGTATGATGGTTTTATCAAGATCTTCTCCAGAAAATTCCTCTGAATCTTCTTCTCCCTTTTTGTGTTTTTTCTCTCGCGCAGCTGCCAGAGCGCTTTTAATGGCATTCCTCATAGCCAGAGCTCCCTGAAAGCGGTCCTCCGGTCTCTTCGCCAGGGCCTTCATCACCAGCTCCTGGACTTCTTCTGGAACTCCCTCTTCCCTGAGTCTGACTCTTTCCGGTTTTTCATTGATATGTTTGAGAGCCACGTTAACGGCCGTTTTACCGGTAAAGGGCAGCTGGCCGGTCAGCATTTCGTAGAGTACAACACCGAGAGAATAAATATCACACAGCGGGGTAATCTCAGCTCCCCGGGCCTGCTCCGGAGAAAAATAATAGGCGCTGCCCTCAACCGAGGTGGTAATATCAAGTTTGCTGGAAGAACTAACAGCCCTTGCTATCCCAAAATCTGTGACCTTAACCTGGTTCTGAGGAGTGACAATAATATTATGAGGTTTGATATCACAGTGGACAATGTTATTGCGGTGAGCCACCATCAGCGCTGAACAGATCTGAGCAGCAATATCCAGGGCTTCAATTACCGGGATCTTCTCCCGACTGGAAATTATATCCTTGAGATTTTCTCCGGCGATATTTTCCATCACCAGATAATAATTATCATCATCCAGGCTGATATCATAGATATTAACTACATTGGGGTGAGAGATTCTGGCTACAGCTCGAGCTTCCAGTTTGATCTTTCTGATAAAATCCTCATCACTGGCATACTCTTCCTTCAGCATTTTGAGAGCAACCCTGCGGTCCAGCAGCAGGTCGGTAGCTTCATAGACCACGGCCATGCCACCCCGCCCCAGCTCCCTGTTTATTTTATAACGATCGTTTATTACTTCAGGCACCACAATCACTTCCATTACTATCTATAATACCTGTTACAATGGTTATATTGTCGCTGCCTCCTGAGGCCAGGGCCTCAGCAGTCAGTCTTTCAGTAATTTTTTCGGGATCAGGATACTCTGAAAGTATTAGTTTTTCTATCTCTGATTCTCGCAGCATATCGGTAAGTCCGTCGGTACAGAGCAGCACCAGATCTCCTTCACTGATCTCAAAGCAGTTGCTGTCAATCTCAAGTTTTTGCTCCAGTCCCAGGGCCTGGGTCAGCACATTGCTGCGGGGATGCTGAAAGGCTTCCTCAGGGGTAATTTTACCCTCTTCCACCATCTTTTCTACTAAAGAATGATCTCTGGTTACCTTTCTGAGTTTACCATCTCTAAAGAGATAAAAGCGGCTGTCACCAACATGACCGTAGCAGATTTTCCCCCCCGTTTTTATCCCCATAGTTAATGTTGTTCCCATACCCCGGTATTCCGGATTTTTATTTCCCCGGGCAATAATCTCTTGATTGATATAATCAATCAGTTCTTTAAGCTGCCGGACCAGATCGGCCTCAAAATCGAAATCATACTCCTCAATCAGGGCAATAGCCGTTGCACTGGCCACTTCACCGGCCTGATGTCCCCCCATTCCATCTGCAACTGCAAAAAGTTCAGGGAAATCTCCGGTAATCAAATAATCATCTTCATTTTTTTCTCTCAACTTACCGCAATCGGAAGATCCCCAAAGTTTCATGGCCTCGTTTGCCTCCTCTTCTGCTTTCCTTTACTCATTGCCGTTAGCGCCGATCTCTTTGAGCTGTCCGCAGGCAGCTTTAACCTCCTGCCCCCTGCTCTGCCTGACCTGAACCGGATAACCTGCTTGAGATATTATCTTTTTGAATTTTTCAATCCTGCTTGCTGGTGAGGCTGTCAGATTCTGCCCCTTCACAGGATTTAAGGGGATTAAATTCACAAAGACTTTTAGCCCCTTAAGCCAGCCAACCAGCTGACGGGCCTGCTCCTCTCTGTCATTTACACCCTGAATCAGGGCATACTCCACTGTGATTCGCCGTCCGGTATTAGCCAGATACTCCTGTAAAGCCCGATGCAGCTGCTGCAAATTATACTTCTTATTAATAGGAACCAATCTGCTTCGCAGTTTATCATCGGCAGTGTGAAGAGAAAGTGCCAGCCCAACCTGTGGCATATCCCGGGACATTTTTTTGATACCCGGAATAATACCGGCTGTAGAAACTGTAATCCGACGGCTGCCGATGTTAAAACCGGTTTCACTGCCCAGAATCTCCACGGCCTGCCGGACTGCCTGATAATTAAGCAGAGGCTCTCCCATTCCCATAAAGACCAGGTTGCGAATATCACTCCCGGATTTTCCGGATTTTCCCCCAAAACTTCCATTTCTCTTTAAATAAACGGCGGACTGCCAGACCTGATCCACAATCTCTCCGGCTGTCAGATCCCTCTCCCAGCCCTGCTGACCGGTAGCACAGAATTTACAGGCCAGCTGACAGCCCACCTGGGAAGAAATACAGGCTGTATAATTTTCAGAATCTCTTTGGGGCAGCAAAACGCTCTCTATTGTTCTGCCATCCCTTAGTTTCCAGAGAAAATTTATCGTACCATCGCCGGCCCTCTTCTCTTCCTCCAGTTCCAGAGAATGATAGATTAAATTCTCCTGGAGCCAATCCTTAAGTTTCTGCGGCAGATTGCTCATCTCTTCCGGAGCTGCGGCCAGATTGCTGTAAAGCCAGTTAAAAATCTGCCGGGCTCGATAACCGGCAAAACCTTCCTGCTGCAGCCTTTCTTTCAACTCAGCAGCTTTATAGCCCTTTAATTCTTTCATTGAAAAATCCCTTTCATTTCAGTTCATTACCGGGTAAATTAATTCTGAAAACCTCTAATTTTTTTAAAGACCTGCAAATAAAAACAAAATTGCAGCTCCTTGATTTTAACCGGGCCCAGTTCTCTGCCGAAGCTGATTTTATCCCTGAAGCTGATTTTAACCCTTAAAAAATCTATCTTAAAACCGTAGCATAGGGTATTTCTCTGGTTCGAACAAAAATCTTTCCCCTGCCCTGCTGCCAGAAACCGCCCATTCCAGGTCTATCAGTTTTAGTCCCGATGATTTCAACCTCATCCACCTGAGCGGTGGTGGTAATATTCCTCTGCATGAACCGCCCCAGGGCCGGCCCCATAAAATTGGCCAGCACAACGGCAGCCAGCATGGTCCAGAGGGTAAACATTCCGCTTAATAATAACAGCAGCAGAAAAATTACCGCTGAAGCCAGGTTGGCTGCTGTTATCGTGGTCCCGCATCTGTCATGAATTACCAGTTCACTTTCACCCCTCTGAAGACGCTTAAGACCCTCCCGGGCTGCTCTTTCAACCTGTTCTGGATTCTGGAGCCCCAGGATGAAAAAACCCTCATCTTCAGCATAGCCGGCCAGCTGCCGGTAATCATACCTTTCTTCCAGCACATTGATAGTAGCATGCTCCAGAGCATGATTTTTTCTCAGCCTGGGATTTCTGGCAATCCTGAGCAGCTGTCCGGGCGCAACCAGCAGGGTACCCAGGGAAGCCATTGTCAGCTTAAGTGGTATTAACAGAAGAAAAAAAAGCAGAAAGGGCCAGAATAAAAAGGGAAAGAAAAAAATTAACAACAGCATCAGCAACCAGAATGCCATAATTGACTCCTTTCTCAAACTCTTTCTAAAACCTGCTTAACCTGCTGAAATTATAAGTCTCAGCAGAAATTGATTGCATTCTATCAGGGTATTCTATCAGGTTAAAATAGCCAGATAATTAATCCTGAAAAATTCCGACCTTATTTCTCTAATATCTCCTGATCTAATATCTCCAAAAAAATCAGGCTGACCTCAGCTTAATCCCAATCTTTCTCCCGGCTCGGGCTGATAGCCGCAGACAAAATCCCGGTCTGACATTCTTTTTTTGCCGGGCAGCTGGACCTCGGTCAGTTTGATACCATAATCGGCAGTTGCCACCAGCAGTCCCTGCTGCGGGCTGGCCTTAAGGATGGAACCCGGCCTGCTGGAACCGCTCTCCCTGCCGGACATTTCAGCCTGCCAGACCTTAAGCTTCTGGCCCCGAAAGCCGGTAAAAGCTCCCGGCCAGGGGTTATTACCTCTGATGAAATCATTAACCTCCCGGGCCGGCCGGTTAAAATCGATCTCGCCCTCATCCCGGGACAATCTGGAAGCATAACTGGACTCCTCCTCGTTTTGAGGAACCGGATCAACCTGACCTTTATTGTATTTCAGCAGAGTTTTCAGCAGCAGTTCTGCTCCTTCGACTGCCAGCCTGTCGTGAAGGCTGCCGGCAGTATCATCGGGCTCAATCCTGACCCGGGACTGCAGCAGAATATCCCCGGTATCAAGCCCTTCATCCATCAGCATGGTGGTAACTCCGGTGAATTCTTCGCCTTCAATTAGAGCCTGATTAATCGGGCTGGCACCCCGGTATTTAGGAAGCAGCGAGGCATGAAGGTTGATGGCTGCTTTCCGGGCCAGCTTTAATACTTCGCCCTTGAGAATCTGACCAAAGGCCACCACCACCAGATAATCCGGTTTTATCCTCTCAATTTTACTCAAACCGGCTTCACTGTTAACATCATCAATTTCCAGGAGCTCAAGCTCTTTCTCCCGGGCAAAACAGCCCACCGGGGTGGGCTGCTGCTGCTGGCCCCGCCCCTTCTTTCTGGGAGGCTGGCTGACCACCAGGGCCAGCTCGACCTCAGGTGCCCGGTATAATTTTTTTAAGGAATGCCAAGCAAATTCCGGACTGCCCATAAAAACTACCTTCACAATTATCCCCCCGAACCCCCGCCTTTATTACTGCGTCTGTGGCTGACTGGCGGCAGGAATATCTATTATCTTATCGACAAACAAAATACCATCCAGATGATCTATTTCATGCTGTATCACCCGGGCTGTCAGTTCCGAAAATTCCCGGGCAATTTCCTTGCCCTCCAGATTGAGAAAACGGACTGTAATATTTTCGGCCCGGGCCACGGGAGCTTCCCGTTCGGGCACGCTCAAACAGCCCTCCCGATCAATGGAACTGCCCTCTTCAGCAATAATTTCTGGATTTATCAGTTCAATCATTTCCTCATCTTCATCTTTGACAATTATCACCCGCTGCAGCACACCAATTTGATTGGCGGCCAGACCCAGACCCTCTTCACTGCGGAGGGTATCCTTTAAATTACCTACCAGGGTCCCAGTTTTTTCAGTTATCTCCTGCACCGGCCGGGCCTCACTTCTCAGCACCGGATCACCAATTTTTCTGACCGGCATAACGGCCATTAACATCACCTCCAGCTCACTACATTCTTAATAATTATAACATTGAAAGCGGGTCTACATCAACCAGTAATTCCACTCTCCGGGGACATAGTCCCTCAACTTCCTCTCTGATTTTCGGAAGATACTCCCTTCTTTCAGCAGTACTGCTGAAAAAGAGGAGAATATGATAGCGGTACTCCCCCCTAATTTTCAGCAGAGGAGCCGGGGCCGGGCCCAGAACTTTCAGTCTCTGATACCAGTTACCGGAAAAGGATTTTCGGATCTCCTCCGCTGCTTTCATTAAATCATTTTTTTCCTCGGCCCGCAGTAAAATTCTAACCAGCCGGCTGATTGGGGGATAGAAAAGATTCTCCCGCAGTCTCAGTTCCTTCCGGTAAAAATTTTCAGGAAGATTTTCCCGGGCTGCCCGGACCACAAAGTTATCGGGATTGTAGGTTTGAATCAAAACCTCGCCCGGCTTGGCTCCCCGGCCGGCTCTTCCTGAAACCTGGTTGATCAGCTGAAAGGTTCGCTCAGCCGAGCGAAAATCCGGCAGATTTAAAATCAGATCGGTCCCCAGCACCCCTACCATGGTGATATTATGAAAATCATGACCCTTGGCTATCATCTGGGTTCCGATTATAATATCAACTTCGCCCTGATCGACCTGGCTTAAAATTTTCCGGTGAGAATCCTT
>PWHA01000164.1 GCA_003554685.1 Halanaerobiaceae bacterium | reverse complement strand
CTGGCCCGGGGCCGTTTGGCACAAAAAGAATAACATCAACATTATCTGGCGCTTTAATCGTTCCGTAAAGAATATTAAAGCCGTGCACAAAACTTAAAGTATCTCCCTCTGACAGGTTAGCGTGGATCTGTTCTCTGTATACATCAGGCTGGGCCGGATCCTGCAGACAGATATGAATGATATCTGCCTTTTCCACCGCTTCAGGAATCAGCATTACCTCAAAATCATCCGCTTCTGCTTTTTCCCAGTCAGGAAATAAATCTTTAGGTCCGGCACCTATGATTACATCTACTCCGCTATCACGAAAATTTTTAGCCTGAGCTGTTCCCTGGCTGCCATATCCGATGACCGCTACAGTCTGGCCGGAAAGAACATCCAGGCTGGCATCTTCATCTCTATAAACTTTATTATCCATTTCAAATACCTCCCTTTAAAAAATTTGCTTAAAATTTACCTGCCATTAAAGCAGTCAGGATGGCTTTTTGGACATGCAGACGGTTTTCTGCTTCATCATAAAGGATAGAGATTTCTGGATCATCAATCAGTTCAACATCCGCCTCATTATTGGGATCAATCGGCATGCAGTGCATCAGCTTGGCCTTGCCGCCGGTATTTTTCTCCCATCTTTCCTTGGTAAATCTCCAGTCTTTATAGTCTTTGGCTATCTCTTTCTCCTTCTCCTTGCCGTGCTCAAAGTAATCCAGAGTAATCCAGTTTCTAGGATAGACATAATCTGCCCCTTCTAACGCCCCATCCAGATCATTGGTCACCTCATAACTTCCGCCTGACATCTCGGCATACTTTTTGCCTGCCTCCACAGCTTCAGGTACCAGATCGTAAATATCCGGCTGGGCTACAACTACATCCATTCCATTCCGTGCTCCCAGTGCTGCAGTTTCCTGAACCGAAGCCCAGTCTCTGGCATGAGGAGAATAGGCCCAGTGAATTACCATCTTTTTCTTTTTCAGACTTTCATTTGCTTCCTTTTCTCTCAGAGTAAAGATATCTGTCAGAGCCTGACAGGGATGCCACAGTTCTGACATCATGTTGATTACCGGAATATCTGCATGTTCGGCAAACTCTTTGATAATCTTATTTGCCATCCCGAATTCTGAGACTGATTCAGCAATCAAGCGGATTCCCAGGCCATCAACAAAGCGGGAGAGAACATTGGCAGTATCCTTAATGCTTTCCCCTTTTCCAGTCGGTACCGGATCAATAGAAAGCCTCATGGTATCGGGCCTGACAAACTGAGCATGCCCACCTAACTGGGTAACTCCAGTTTCAAAGGAATGCCTGGTCCGGGTGGAGTTATTAAAAAACATCATGGCATAACTTTTATCCAGCAGCGGCTTGAAGGACTCTCCACTGTAATGCTTCTCCTTAATCTGCTCTGCCAGTTTAAAAATATACTCAATCTCTTCATCGGTCCAGTCACAGGTGGTAATTAAATCCTTTCCTTTTAGATCATATAAACTCATTGTTTTTCCTCCTTTAAATTATTTTATCCCTCTTAAGCCAGACCAATCATGCAGGTGATAAGAGCCATTCTGATAGGTATTCCGTTAGCAACCTGTTTGAAATACAGCTCATGTTCTGTGTCATCAATGCCAAAATCAAACTCTCCTTCAAATCTGGGCAGAGAATGCATCACGCCAATAACTTTACCCTGTTCCTCTTTGGCTTTCCTTAAAGGCTCAAGACCTACATAGTAGTTATCCTTATGCTCCATGTAAAGCTCACGTTCCTCGCCGCCTTTGGGAATCCGGCAGCCCGGGAGATAAACTATATCGCTTGCCATAATCAACTCATCATGCTCTTCAGGTGTGACATCAAAATGCTCGCTTACTTTAATTCCATATTTCTTTAGCTGTTCTAAAATATTATCAGGAGTGGGCAGTTCTTTGGGGCTGGCATAAACAACTTCTGCTCCTAATTGAGCTAAAGCCAGGGCAAAAGAATGACCGCTCCGGGCCCGGGAAAGATCGGGTGAAGTGATCAAAACCTTAAGTCCTTCAATATCCTGCTTTGCTCTCCAGACTGTATAGAGATCCAGCAAACCCTGGGTGGGGTGAGTAATGCTGCCATAGCCTCCGCTAATCACAGGCACTTCAGAAGCAGGCAGGTCCTGCAGTACTCTATCGGAGTTGGGGTGCCTTAAAACCATAATATCAGCATACTGTGAGATAACCTTCAAAGTATCCCAGAGAGATTCATCTTTAGCAGCTGAAGAGGTCTCCAGAGGATTGGCTTCGGTAACTACTGAACCTCCCAGTTTGTTCATTGCTGTTTCGGTACTCATTCTGGTTCTGGTGCTAGGCTCAAAAAACATGGAAATAAGCTCTTTGCCTTCCATTAACTTCAGGCCGGTTTTGCTGAAGGGTTCCAAAATTTTGGCTACTTTAAATAGGCTGAGTAGTTCTTCTCTGTTAAGATCGGTCAAAAAAGTAAAATTCTTTCCTTTTAGATTGGTCCTTTCAACATAATCTTTCAGGTTTTCTAAACTAAAATCACTTCTTTCCATAAAATCAACAACCTCCCTGATTGAAATTTATTTTCTCTTTACTCTTAAACTTATACATTTTGCTTAATGATACCTTTATCCCGACTTGATATTATTTTCTCTTGTTTATTGTCATTCAGGTATAAGCTGTTTGTCTTCAGAAACTCCTTGTATTCCTGATTGAATTTGAAACTTTAAGATGCTAAATAATGACAGTCTGCCTGCCGGATTAAAGCTTGAAATCTCAATAAAATGAGGAGCTCTAAAACAGCTCCCCATCTTTATTAATTTTATTTTCACGGTAACAAGAAAATTATTGCTGTTTGATATTCCTAAACAGAATTTTGATAGCTGCGTTGTCAGCTGCCAATATCTTTTTGTTTCACCTGACCGATCACATTAAATGTCTAAAGCCTAGGACAAATCGAATCGTTCTCTAAACTCCCGGCCGGTCTCTTCCATCTCGGAATCTTCCCAGGTCCGGCGAAGCCTGTTCAGCGTAGGCATACCGTGATTAAACTCAATCAACCACTTTTTGGCGAATTCACCCCGCTCTGTCTCTTCAAATATCT
>PWHA01000228.1 GCA_003554685.1 Halanaerobiaceae bacterium | reverse complement strand
ACAGCTCCGCTGGTTCCTATAGTTACTACATAATTATTTTCCTGAAAGGCTCCCGCACCTAAATTAGCCAGGGGGCCATCGCCACTGCCAATAACCACAGGCACATTTACTCCAATCTCTTTAACAACACTTTTATTCAAATAAATCCTGTACTTTGCGTCTCGTAAATTTCCCAGCTTATCTGGAGATAATTCCAGAAAATCAAGAAGTTTATTCTCCCATTTCAGTTCATTAATATTCATTAGTCCTCCAGCGCCGGCAAGGGAATAATCAACCACTTTTTGGGATGTTAGGTGATACAATATGTATTCTTTGATAGTTATATATTTTGCAATTTTTTCAGCTAATCCCGGCCTGTACTTTTTAATCCAGAGAATTTTTGCCGGCATATACATGGCATGAGGAGGACAGCCGGTTTTTTGATATATATATTCCTGTTGAAAAAATTCCACCAGTACCGGCTTGAACTCCATAGCCCGGGAATCAGCCCAGGTCAAACATCCCGTTAAAGGATTATAATCACGATCAACTGCAATTAAGGAATGAAGAGCTGAGCTAAAAGAAATAAACTGGATTTGATAATTATCCTTTTTGGTCCGGTCAACCAGTTTTTTTACGGTTGAAATTGTTTTATTTAAAACCTCATCAGGATCAAGTTCAGCCTGATTTTCTTTGCTGCTATGCAATTCATATTTTTTGCTGAACCTATATAGTGGTTGAAAGATTTTATCAAAAGCTAAAAATTTTACCGAAGAAGTTCCCAGGTCTACCCCGCAGTATAATTTTTTCATCAGAGCCACCTCAAATTTGAAGAAAGAATTTTGTTCTAAAGTTTTGTTTTAGAGTTTATTTAAGCAAAAATAGTGCTTTTTTAATCAAAATAAGGCTACTTTCTAGATACTATCTTCCCCTGTTAATATACTATCTTATTACCATTATGATGTCCATTAATTAAAGGGCGAATATATGTCCTTATTTACTGAACAAGAAAATTGCTGGCAGAGTTAATTTGTAGTATAATGGTAGGGAATCAGGATTTACTGGAGTGGTCTCAGCCTGAACATGATCTGGAATGATTCTTAGATTTTTAGAAAAATATCTGTCATAAAAAAATCTGAAAATCTAGAAAATGCGGGAGAAATATTAGTTAATGAAAAATTTTGCTATCAGGGAGATAACAATCATTGCTCTTACCGTTGTCCTGACTCTGGTTTTTGGCTATCTGGTAATGAAAGATTCCAGAGGTGGTGTTTTAATAATGGAAGCTGGAGTTAATTTTGTTGGGAGTTAATTTTGTTAAATTGGTTGAATTAATGAAGTTGGTTGAATTAATAGAGTTATTAATCGGGAGAGAAAAAGAATGAATTCAGAGCAGATTAACCGGGATCGATATATGGTGATCAGTAAAAGAGATATGGAAGAACGGGGCTGGGAGCAGCTCGATTTTATAATAGTCAGCGGGGATGCCTATGTTGACCATCCCTCCTTCGGAACTGCCATTATCGCCCGGGTGCTGGAAGATGGTGGCTACCGGGTGGGAATTATTGCCCAGCCGGACTGGCGGAGTACAGCTGATTTTACCAGGCTGGGCGAGCCCCGGCTGGGTTTTCTGGTGACTGCCGGCAACCTGGATTCGATGGTGAGCCACTACAGCGTCAATAAGAACAGGCGGAAAGAGGATGTCTACTCCCCAGGCGGCCGGGCCGGCCGGAGGCCTGATCGGGCCACCATTGTTTACTGCAACAGAATTAAAGAAGGCTTCAAAGATAAACCAATTATTATTGGAGGAATTGAGGCCAGCCTCCGGCGTTTTGCTCACTATGACTACTGGGATGATGAGGTCAGGCGCTCGATTCTTTTTGACAGCCGGGCTGATCTGCTGGTATACGGCATGGGTGAAAGGCAGATTCTGGCCATTGCCGAGAATCTCGAAGCCGGTCTGGCTGTTAAGTATATCAGGCATATTCCGGGAACCTGCTACATTATCGGTGATCTGGAAAATGTTTCGGGTTATCTGGAGCTGGATTCCTATGAGGGGGTAGCCGCTGACCGGCAGAAATATGCCGAAAGCTTTAAAATCCAGAATCAAGAGCAGGATCCTGTCCGGGGCAGGATTCTGGCCCAAAAGCACCAGAACAGATGGCTGATTCAGAATCCCCCGGCTCAACCGCTGGACCGGGAGATGATGGATCTGGTCTATTCTCTGCCCTATCAGCGAGATTATCATCCGATTTATGAGTCCGAAGGCGGCGTCCCGGCAATTAAGGAAGTAAAGTTTAGCATCACCAGTTCCCGGGGCTGTTTTGGGGGCTGCTCCTTCTGTGCTTTAAATTTTCATCAGGGCCGGCAGGTGGTCAGCAGAAGCAAGAAATCGATTGTAGCTGAGGCCAGGAAGATTATCGCCGAGGATGATTTCAAGGGATATATTCATGATGTTGGCGGGCCCACTGCCAACTTCAGGCATCCGGCCTGCGAAAAGCAGCTCAGAGAGGGAGCCTGCAAGGAAAAACAGTGCCTCCATCCTGAACCCTGTAATAATTTACAGGTGGATCACAGAGAATATCTTGATATCCTCCGGACACTGCGGGAACTCCCGGGAGTGAAGAAAGTCTTTATCAGGTCAGGTTTAAGATATGATTATATCATGGCCGATAAAGATGACAGATTTTTGCAGGAACTCTGCCGCCATCATGTCAGCGGGCTGCTCAAAGTGGCTCCGGAGCACATTTCTCCTGAGGTGCTGGATTTAATGAGAAAGCCTAATGGTGGTGTTTTTGATGAATTTCGCCAGAAATTTTACCGGATCAATGACAAGATAAATAAGGAACAGTATCTGGTTCCCTATTTGATTTCCAGCCATCCCGGCAGCACCCTGGAATCGGCCATTGAGCTGGCGGAATATCTCAGGGATATCGGTCACCATCCCGAGCAGGTGCAGGATTTTTACCCCACTCCCGGCACCAGATCAACCACGATGTACCACACTGAACTCAATCCGGATACCATGGAGAAGGTTTATGTCCCGAAAAGCCGGGAGGAAAAAAGAAGGCAGCGGGCCCTGCTCCAGTATAAATATCCCCGGAATTACCATCTGGTT
>PWHA01000302.1 GCA_003554685.1 Halanaerobiaceae bacterium | reverse complement strand
ACAGGATTATGGGCATGCTGAATAAGAGCATCAATGATATTATGGAGATGTATCTCTCTGAGGATATTCATCCCAGTGAATGGGATCTGGAGAGCTTTCAAAATCATCTCCGGGGTTTTAATCTCCAGCTGGAACTGGCTGGCCAGGAGCTGGAAGGTGAAGAGCTGGAAAAACTGATGGATCTTTCCAGGGAGGAGATTCGGGAAAACCTGATCTATCAGGCCGAAGCTAATCTCAGGGAAAAGAAGGAAACCCTGGGGCAGGAAAAATTTAACCATATAGCCCGGCAGCTGGCCCTGAGAATAATTGACCGCAAGTGGATGTCTCATCTGGATAACATGGATCAGCTCCGGCAGGGAATTGGCCTCAGAGCCTATGGCCAGAAGGATCCTTTGACCGAGTATAAGTTTGAATCCTATGATCTTTTTCAGGAAATGACAGGATCCATTCGAGAGGACATTGTCAGTTCACTTCTGAAGATAGAGATCAGATCTACCGAGGCTGCCGGAGGAATCCCGGCCAGCCGGAAAAAGTTAAATTTCCGGCAGCCCGATATTGTGGCCGAGCAGAACCGCAAGCAGCGGGAAAGAATGCAGGCCGCAGCGTCCGGAGGACAGAATAAGCAGCAGAAACAGCAGCCGATTGTTAAGCCGGATGAACCGGGCAGAAATGACCCCTGCCCCTGCGGCAGTGGGGAAAAATACAAGAGATGTTGTGGGAGGTAAAGTATGGAAGTAAAAGAGAAATATCAGGAACTTGAAGATAAATATGATAATTTGAGGGATTTACTTTGACCGGACTGAACTGGAACAGAAGAAGGAAGAACTGGAAACTGAGATGAGCCAGCCCGGTTTCTGGGATGATAATTCAGCAGCCCGGGCTACAGCCCAGGAACTGGATGCCATCAAGAACAGGCTGCAGCTGATGGATGATATTGAAGAAAGGCTGGAAAATATTCAGGTTTATCTGGAACTTCAGGAAGAGGGAGAGGCAGGTCTGGGTGGTGAACTGAAAGGCAGTCTTAAGAATCTGGAAAGAATTCTAAACCGGCTGGAACTGCGCCTCCATTTTACCGGGGAGTATGATAGCAATAATGCCATATTTTCCATCAATCCCGGGGCTGGAGGCACGGAATCTCAGGACTGGGCTCAGATGCTGCTCAGGACGTATGACAGATGGTTTGAAAAACAGGGCTTTTCCACCGAAACCCTTGATTTAATGAACGGGGATGAAGCGGGAATCAAACATGTTACCCTGCTGATCAAGGGGGACTATGCCTATGGCTATCTTCAGGGAGAACGCGGGGTACATCGTCTGGTGAGAATTTCACCCTTTGATTCTTCCGGCCGACGGCATACCTCCTTTGCTTCGGTTGAGGTTCTGCCGGAACTGGATAACGAAATAGATATTGATATCGATGATAATGACCTTCGGATCGAGACCTATCGAGCCAGCGGGGCCGGTGGTCAGCATGTCAATAAGACAGATTCCGCGGTACGGATAACTCATGAACCTACTGGAGTTGTGGTCCAGTGTCAGAATGAAAGATCCCAGCATAAAAACAAGGATATGGCCATGAAAATTCTAAAATCCCGGCTGGTTGAACTAAAAGAACATCAGCAGGCGGAAAAAATTGATGAACTCCGGGGAGACCACAAAGACATTGCCTGGGGCAGCCAGATTCGCTCCTATGTTTTTCACCCCTATAAGCTTATCAAGGATCACCGCACCGGTCTGGAAGAAGGCAACGTCGATAAGGTGATGGATGGATATCTGGATGAATTTGTCGAAGCATATTTAAAGTACAGAAAGGCTGAGAATAAATGAACAGCAGAGGGCCCCTGATTTTACTTTTAGTTTTTGTGCTGATTATTTCTATTATTCCTCTTCAGAACCGCTGGCAGCAGGAAAGAGAAAACTCCAGGGTTGATCTGATTATGGATCTGGCCGAACTGGAGGAAATGCAAATGGTTTATCCGGATTTTTCTCTGGTAGAGCTTCGAGATGCCGGTGTTACCGGAGCAGCCCATCCAGCCTGGACTCTGGAGGATCTGATCGAAAGAGGCCGGGCTGCCATCTGGAGAACAGCAGAATTGTCGGCCTATGGAGGAGATATCCAGGACCACCTGGCAGAAGAGGATATCATTCCGGCAGCCGGAGCTGCCCTGGTCTATCTGGCTCCTGATAGTGTTGATCTGGCCAATCAGGAGGTGTTGGAGGCCTGGCAGGAGATATACCAGGTAGAGTATTTTGATTACCGGGAGGGTCTGCTGGTTTATTTTCCCGGCTGGCAGGAAAAACTTCTTGAGTTGGTACCGGGCTATTCCCGGGAGAAGGTGGATGAAATCATATCTCAGGAACTCACAGCAGTAGCCAGATTGAACAACCAGCCAGATCTCGATTTGAATCCTATTCTGCTTGAGCAGCTGGCCGCTCTGGCTGTTACCTCTGTTATCTTTCAGGGGGAGGAAGTAGCCGGATTTCCCGGCGACTATTCCCGGGTAGCCGAAGTTATGCAGGAAAATGAGCTGATATATGGCTTTGTTGAACCATTTATTGCCGACCAGGATGGTTCCCGGGATCTGGCCCGGGAATTTCAGGAGCGGATAATCAGGGTGCACAGCATTCAGCTGGAGGAAATGGAGGATTATCCGGTGGATCGGATTGTCAACAGATATGTCAGGGCTGTTCGGGACCGCAATGTCCGCTATCTCTACCTGCGGGGTTTTCCTCCTGAGAGGCCCGGAGAGGATCTGGATCAACTTCAGCTCCAGCTGGTTTCCGGGATAAGCGAAGGTCTGCAGCAGGAGAGTTATCAGCCCGGAGAGGCCCGCTTTATTTCCGGTCAAACTACCACCGGCTCGACCTATCTGCTTTTACCCGGTGCTGCTGTCCTGCTGGCCGGGCTGATCCTGGCAGGCAAAATAATCCCCTTTAAAATCGGTTCCTGGTTTTATTTCCTGCTGGCCCTGATAGTTGCTGTTTCCGGTTTTATATTATATTTTCTGGTTTCGGAAGTATTTTTCCGCCAGCTGCTGGCGCTGACAGCTGCCCTGGTATTTCCAGCTCTGGCAGGCTGCTATATAATTGATATACTT
>PWHA01000171.1 GCA_003554685.1 Halanaerobiaceae bacterium | reverse complement strand
TTAATTTTTTCATCACAGCCTTTTTTTCGGCCTGAACCTTGTAAATATAATCAATCACCTTATTAGTGAGTCCGTCAGAATAAAAATCAAAATCCTCCCCAGATTCCACCCTGGTACCGTTCAAAACCAGGGGAATGGGGTGCAGCAAAGCCCCCATGTTATTTAGGGTAGTCCCGGGATAATCCTCCTCAAATTTTAAATCGGGAAAGATCTCCTCGATAAATTCAAGCTGCTCCTGGCTGGCAGTAAAGGGAGTTGAATAATAGACAAGCTGTTTCTTTCCCCGGATAATTAAATTATTATTTTCCAGCCGGCAGGCATGGAGGATTGTCTGGGCCTCAAAGATATTATCAAATTTGAACCTCATACTGTTATAGAAAGCCAGACTGCCGTAGGTTCTGCCGGGATACAAAATAAGGACATGATAGTTGGGGTCAAGCAGATCCTCCAGCTGAAAGGCTATTTCCTCATGAACCCTGGCTGGAGTCACAATAAAAATATACCGGGCATTCTCTATCAATTCCTCCAGGCTGTCAGTGATCCGGGAAATAGTGGTTCTGTCGGTTTTTTTCTCCGTTTCCCGATTATTTTTCTTTTCTCTATTTTTGGTCTGACTGCCATTAGATTGAGTGCTATCTGCAGAACCAGCTCTTTCTGCAGTGTCGGGACTGACTGCAGTACCCTTGCTGTCCTCAGTAATATCTTTGCTAATAATGACTTTATTCTGAGACTTAAACAATCTATATTTATCCTGGAAATGAAACCAGACAATAGTCTTAGTGTCCCTATCTTCAAAGTATTTCGAGAGCGCCACCCCGCCGGCTCCAGAACCAATGATGCCTATCATGCTTATCATCCTCTCTGGTGTTGGAGTTAAGTTTGGGTGTTAAAGAAATGTTTAAGTGTTAATGGTGGTACCGGGTTCAAGTTTCAAAAATGTTTAAGTGTTAATGGTGGTACCGGGGACCAGTTTCATCTGGGGAACCAACTTTGAGTGCCAGCTTCATCATTTAATTGTTAATGGTGGTGCCGGGTACCAGCTTCATCAGGGGTACCAAATTTGGGTACAAGCTTTATCAAGGATACCAACTTTATAAGGTTACCGAATAAGGGTTGCCGACTTTTCAACAGCAGCTTTTTTAAATTTTTTTATGAATTAGTTGTTTCATTATTTTGACTTATAACTACAGAAATTTGACTCACTTTATTATCCAATCATATAATTTCAAAAAAAAGATTAATTATCAGCTTTTGCATCAAACAAATGTTTTCTTGGCAAACCAGCATGCCCTTCAGAGCACAACAATACATGAAAATATTACAGCATATTTTCTAAGCAAACTTATTTTCACCTGCCAATTTATTATACCACAAATATATGTCAATGATAAACTAAATTTTCCAGTTATGCTTGAAACTTTTTTACCCGGCTTTGACCTTGATATTTCAGTTATTATAAACCATGGAATAATCATATATAAAAGCAAATATTAACATATATAAGAAGCAAACATTGAGACCTATCCCTTGCTGGAAACATACAGCGCGAAAACCTGTTTAGAGCAACCTGTTTAGAGCCAGGATTTAATCTCACTGGCAAAGCTGATGTCGATATTATATAATGATAATAGCATAGATTAGAAAAAATTTTAGAATAAGTTTTCATCTGAGAAAGCTGCAAAATAATTCTTGTTTAAATCAAATGGGGAAGTTCCAGATTTTATTTATTTTAGATATTCTGCCTTAATTTAAGTTATTTATTTTGCCCAAGAAATATGTTGTTTTCTTTGCCCAAGAGATATGTTGTTTGCTTTACTCAAAAGCTATTAAGTTTTCCAAAAATTATAGTAAATTTATCTCAAGGTTAATTCAACCAGCAAAGGTTGGTGAAACATAATGAAAAATGCCGGAGAAGAAATTGCCAGGATTATTCAAAATGGCGATATTCAAGAGCTAAATATAGAAAAATTAAAACTGGTTATGCTTTATGGTTCCCGTGCCAGGGGAAATTATAGTAATGATAGCGATCTGGATCTGGCATTTTTGTTTTCAAAAGAAGCTCTCCAGCGGAAAAATAGCCTCAAACTGAGAATCAAGCTGGCAGGTAAACTCGAAAAATTACTACAGATCGAAACCGATGTTGTTATTCTTAATGAGGCACCTCCACTGTTAAAATATCAGGTAATAAAATATGGCAAAGTTATTTATTCTGCCAGCGATTTTAGCTACAACTCATACTATTCAAAAGTAATTAAAGAATATTTTGATTACAAACATCTACGTAAGATCCACGATAAGCAGCTTTTCAACAGGGTTTCGGATTGATTTTAAAGCAGAGGATAAATTCAAGGCAGGATATCTGTCTGCACACAGAGTACCTGCAATTTATAAGTATCGGATACCTGAAGGTAATTATTCAGGTTGCTTTAAGATAACCTTTCAAAAATTTTAGCTCCAGAAATATGAATAAAAAGTTTAATAATAGTCTAGAAAACAGGAAATTTAATATCCGATACAGGAAATTAATCCTCTTTGTGAAACATCTAAATAACCATCAAACTAAAATAGAAAAATCAAATGAAATTAAGGAGGTAAAGTTAATGATAGATAAAGATATAGTCCTGGATAGGCTGCATTCTATCAAGAATAATCTGGATTATTTGCAAAATGTAAAAGAGTTTTCCCGGGAAGAATTCAGCAGCAATCCCGACATCCATTTCAGGTTTGAAAGAGCTTTACATCTTGTGCTGGAAGCAGTTATAGATATATCAAACCATTTGATTGCAGATAGAAATTTAAAATCACCAAATACCAATCGTGAAATATTTGAGGTTCTGGCTGATAATAACCTGCTAAAACGTGATCTGGCCGAAAGGTTAAAGGACATGGCAGGTTTAAGAAACATACTGGTGCATGATTATTTAGAGCTGGATCGAAAAAAAGAATATGATATTATAATTGAAAGCCTGGCAGATATTAAGCAGTTTCACCAGGAAATTTTAAATCAGATTTAGAAATCAATGGTGGAGATGACCAGGTTCTGACAGGTAAAATCCTCCCCTCACAGGCAGCACTTCTTATACTTTTTGCCGCTGCCGCAGG
>PWHA01000051.1 GCA_003554685.1 Halanaerobiaceae bacterium | reverse complement strand
CCTCTCATGCTCCAGTCAATTACCATGGCCAGCCAGGCTCCGGCCAGGCCCATATCCATAAATTCAATGAAAATATAGGCCATGCCCAGGCGGCCGATCCAGCTGGAGATGGCGGTGCTGTAAAAGACCGACCGTGTCTCTCCTGCGCCTCTCAAGCCCCCGGCGTAGATAAACTGTGTGCCCATCGGGATCTGGGCGAAGGCTACAATTCTGAGAGCCAGAGCTCCCTGGGAAATGATGGCGGGATCATCGGTATAAAGCCTCATCAGTAGATCAGGAATGAAAAAGAACAGCAGGGCCATTCCCCCCATGATCAGAGCTCCCAGCTGCCAGGCCTGGTGACCGCTTTGCTCGGCCTGTTCCGGCCTTTCTGCGCCCAGATTCTGGCCGACCAGGGTGGTGGCAGCGGTGGCTATTCCAATGCCCGGCATATAGGAAATGGACTCCACATTAATGGCAATCTGATGGGCGGCAAAGGCCACTGTTCCCAGGCCGGCTACCACCCTGACAAAAAGAATCTGGGCGGTGCGCATGACAAGCTGCTCCAGGGCTGCCGGATAACCAATATTGAGAATTCGCTTGATCCGCTGGAAATCAGGTATAAAGAAGTTTTTCTTCAAAACTGAAACCGCTGCTTTCGGTTTAAATACATGGATAAATAAAACTACTCCGGTCAGGCTGCGGGCAAAGGTGGTGGCCAGAGCAGCTCCGTTCAGGCCCATTTCAGGAAAACCCAGGCGGCCAAATATCAGCACATAGTTGCCAAAAACATTGATTATGTTAAGCACCAGATTGACCTTCATCGGAGTTTTGGTATCGCCGGCCCCTCGAAGAGCGGAGGTCAGAACAAAGCCGACAAACATGAACATCAGCCCGGGAACCAGAATCCGGATATAGGTTGTTCCCAAAGGTATAACCTCAGCTTCAGCACCCATGAATCTGACGACCTGCTCGGCCAGCAGGAAGAAAATAATCGAAACTATAATGGTCAGCACCCCGACGCTGAGCAGGGACTGCTGCAGGGTTCTGCCGGCTTCTTCCTCATCGCCAGCCCCGATAAAACGGGCCACCAGGGCGGTGGTACCGACACTGATGGAAATTCCAATGGCCAGAGCAAATAAGAGCGGCTGAATTGAAAGCCCCACTGCCGTTACAGCAGCTGCCCCCAGGCGGCCCACCATCATCATATCAACGACCTGGGTCAGGGTATTTAAGGCCTGTTCGATAATTACCGGCCAGGCCAGTTTGAGGATTACTTTTTTGGAGGAGGAATCTTCCTGCTTAACAATCTCTGACCCTCCCCGGGGTGGTGGCTGCTGCATAATATCGGCTCCAGATTTACCAGTTTTTCAAGTTTTTTGCCAGCTTTTTTTGATTTCAATCTTCCTGCTAATGATTTCCTGTTTCTACTGTTTTTCGGCTTCTTCTGAAATTACAGTAGGTTCTCCTGATTTATAGTAGTTTCTCCTGATTTTATCAGCTTCTCCTGATTATTTATCCGATGGCAGGAGTTTGATGCTGGCAGATAATTTCGGCAGTTTTACTATACTGTTTGGCAGTTTTACTATACTGACAGGTGATTCTGGTAGTTTCACCAGGCTGTTTATCTTTATATAATCCTATCTATTATGTATTCCTCATTTAGTATATTGTGATTTGATAACAATGTCAATAAGCAACAGCTGGCTTTCAGCAGCAGCTGGCTCTCAGCACAAAAAACTGGAGAAGTCCAACAGGTTAGCTGCCGTCGGACTTCTCCATTGAATTGCTCTTTAAATAGCTCATTAAATTATTGATGCTGATATGCTGATGCTGATAGGCTGATGCAGATAGGTTGATGCTGATAGGCTTAAGTTTATTTTATTTATGCCGATATGCTTCAGTAAGCTGATATGCTCTTAATAATCCTGGTGATGATACCATTCGGCATCTTCCAGCCAGGTTTTGGGGCGCTCAACCATGGTAACCAGATTTTGCATGATATTTTGATGCTTTTTCTCTTCCACGGCCAGGCGGTTGAAGGTTTCCTTAACCTGATCATTATCAGTTTCTTCAGCTTTCTCGGAATAGTAGTTATAGCTTTTTTCCTCCAGATCCATGGCTTTCTTATATATGCTGACCTGATCCCGGGGCATGATTCCTTCATCGGCGTCAAAATCCCTGGTCAGCTCTCTAAAGGTTTCTCTGGCATCGGAGACAATATCCGATTCAACCTGCTCTATCTCACCGGACTCAGCCAGACTGCGAATAATCTGCTCATGTTTCTCCTCTTCATCAGCCAGGCGGTGAAAAACCTTCTCCAGCCTGCCGTCACCGACCCCGGCAGCGCAGTTCCGGTAAAACTTCTGATTTTCCTGCTCAAAATCTATGGCGAACTGATAGATGTCTTTCATAAAATAAACCTCCTTCTTTGATTGTTTTATGGTATTTTCATATTTTCATCCTAAGAAAATTCCTGCATTAATTCTTCCCGGTCGACCGGGCGGGGATAATCCACCAGCAGTTCGTCGGAAAGATTGCCAAATTTATCGCGGAAGATGGGTTTTTCCTCCCGGTAAATTATGCCCAGGGGAATTCCTTCCTCCCACTCCTCGGCTTTCTGAATGGCGCTCTGATAATCGGTGGGGTCATAGTCATCATCGAGAATATAGCTTTTTTCAGCATACCATTTATAGGTGTTAACCTTGTTGAAAGTAACACAGGGCTGCAGGATATCGACCAGAGCGTAACCTCGATGCTGCAGGGCTTCCTTCATCAGCTTGACCAGCTGATCCCGTTCGCTGACAAAACCCCGGGCCACAAAACTGGCTCTCATGCCAACAGCGAAGCGTACCGGGTTAAAGGGCTCGCCGGTTACACCATGGGGCTGAACCTTAGTCTTGATGTCGGTACCGGTTGTGGGGGAAGCCTGGCCTTTGGTCAGTCCGTAGATCTGGTTGTTGTGAACGAAATGAGCGATATCGGGATTGCGCCTGATATTATGAAGCAGATGGTTGCCGCCCTCGCCGTAGGTGTCGCCATCGCCGGATTCCACAATCCCCTTCATGGCGGGGTTCACCATCCGGAAGCCGATGGCCGGCGGCAGAGCCCGACCGTGCAGGCCGT